>JBBRCI010000005.1:0-56583 GCA_038204935.1 Sphingobacteriales bacterium
CTGGAGAAAGCAATTCGGAGAAGTGTTGCAGAAACAGTCAATATAAAACTACCATTCCCACGGCTCGAATTGCAGTAGGCATTTTTGAAAGCTTTTAGCCAATAACTGTGCAGCCTTTCAGTTACTCATTTCTTGTTTAAATTTTTAATTGTATTCGTGGTCTCGCTAACGCTCGGCATTCGTTCTTTTTTTTCAAGAGAAAAGAACTAAGCCAACCGCCGGCAATGAGGCGGACAGATTTTCAATAAATTCTTGCTTTAATTTTTTGCAGTAAGTCTAAAATCAAACCTAAGTTTATGAATTATTTTCTTCAGTCGCCTTCCGCGGGACATACTTTTTTTCCTGCAGCGGAAAGAAAGTATGCATGCCGACCAAAGGGAGACCATGAACACTCAAAAAACAACTAAAAAGAGTGAATAACAACGCCGCGGCTTATTTTATTTGCTACAAAAAATTCTGCGATGGCTAAACCCTCACAACCGCAAATAAAAACAGGCCGAAAAGAAGCGTATTTGAAAACATTGCTGTGACCAAACTTATTCGGTTCGTAAATAAACAGGAATGAAATTTCAATGCTAATTCTCATCTAAAAACAATAACTTTGCTAAATATTTTAGTAATCAAATGTATCTGCAGAGATTAGAAGTTTTATAAGTTATGGAATATAATTAGCATGTATTTTAACTGCAAAACATTTTTTAGTTACCGTTACGGAACGTATGCCACCAAGGAGCTGGTACAAAAAGCTGCTGAAATAGGAGTGAGTTCGCTGGCGCTTACCAACATAAACGGAACACCCGATGCCTGGGACTTTGTAGATTTTTGTCGCCAGGAAAATATCAAACCCATTTTAGGCGCCGAAATAAGGAATGAGAATGTGCTTTGCTATATTCTGCTTGCCCGTAATGAATCAGGTTTTTCAAAAATCAACCGTTTCTTATCAGAACATAAACACCAAAAAACTAATTTCCCCGACAGGCCGGTTTTTGATGCTGATATTTTCATTATTTATCCTCTGGGAAAGTTTTCAGCTGAAGAACTTCAGGCAAATGAACTTATCGGCATTAAGCCCCTGGAGATCAATAAAATTTTGCGGATTCCGGTTAGTAAATTTCCAGAAAAGTATGTGATCTCTCAACCGGTAACTTTCCAAAGCAAACTTTATTATAACGTTCACAGGCTATTGCGAGCAATAGATCTGAATACTCTGATCACCAAATTAAGACCAGAAGATATTGCTTCTCCTGATGAAATGTTCAGTTCTGAATCTGAGCTGATGATTCAGTTTAGTAAATATCCGGCAATGATTTCCAGAACGATACGTCTGATGGAAGATTGCGGAATTGAAACTGAACTGGCAACCGATAAAAACAAAAAAACTTATACCGGATCTCTGGAAGGCGATTTGAGTTTATTAAAAAAATTGGCTTTTGAAGGAGTAAAGCATCGCTATGGAAAATCCCGAGCCGAAATTACGGAGCGCATTAACAAAGAGCTGAAAGTTATTTGTCAGCTTGGTTTTAATGCTTACTATTTAATTGTTTGGGACATTATAAATTATGCCCGTAACCGCGATTTTTTTTATGTAGGAAGAGGAAGCGGCGCCAATTCGATTGTGGCGTATTTGCTCCATATAACCGATGTGGAACCGATCAGCCTCGATTTGTATTTTGAGCGTTTTTTAAACGAATTCAGAACTTCTCCACCAGATTTTGACATTGATTTTAGTCATAAAGACCGTGATGATGTAATTGATTATGTGTTTAAGCGCTTTGGTTCAGATCATGTTTCCTTGCTGGGAATGTACAGCACTTTTCAGCGCAGAGCAATTATTCGCGAATTGGGAAAGGTTTTAGGAATGCCAAAATCTGAAATGGATTATCTGGTCAGCAATCATCAGGCAAACTTTTCTGAGGACAGTTTACAGAAAAAAATTCTTAAATATGGCGCTTTGCTGGATAGTTTTCCCAATCATCATTCAATACATGCCGGTGGCATGCTGATCTCAGAAAAGCCAATTTATACGTATTCTGCTACCGAAATGCCTCCCAAAGGATTTGCAACCTCACAAATGGATATGTTTCTGGCCGAAAAGATCGGACTTTTTAAACTCGATATTTTAAGTCAGCGTGGTCTGGGGCACATCAAAGAAACCATGCGTTTGGTTGAAGAAAATAAAGGGATTAGCATTGATATTGATAAGGTGCAGGATTTTATGAAGGATGAAAAAGTGGCCGCCAAAATACGTAGTGCAGATACTATTGGCTGTTTTTACATTGAAAGTCCGGCTATGCGGCAGTTGCTTTTAAAGCTCCGCTGCGATGATTATTTAACGCTGGTTGCCGCCAGTTCCATTATCAGACCCGGTGTTTCCCAGTCGGGGATGATGAAGCAATACATTTATAATTATCAGAATCCCGATCAGGTAAAATATCTGCATCCTAAAATGGAAGAATTATTACAGGAAACCTATGGCGTAATGGTTTATCAGGAAGATGTAATAAAGGTGGCGCATCATTTTGCGGGTTTAGATATGGCTGAGGCCGATATTTTGCGCCGTGCCATGTCGGGTAAATATCGTGGTAACAAAGAAATGGAACGCATAGAGGCCAAGTTTTTTGAGAATTGCAAAGAACGCGGCTATCCCGAGCAGATCAGCAGGGAAGTATGGAGGCAAATTGCTAGCTTTTCAGGATATTCTTTCAGCAAGGCTCATTCGGCAAGTTTTGCGGTGGAAAGCTACCAGAGTTTGTACCTCAAAACCTATTTCCCTATGGAGTTTATGGTTGGGGTGATCAATAATTTTGGTGGTTTTTACCGTACTCAATTTTATTTTCATGAGCTAAAACGGGTGGGTGCAAAAGTGCATCGGCCATGCCTGAACAGAAGCGGAGTTTACACCTCCATAAAAGGCAAAGACGTGTTTACCGGTTTTGTCCATATTGAAAAATTAAACAGCTCATTAATTGAAAAAATAATCCGGGAGCGCAGCGCCAATGGTTTTTTTCAGGACCTGCAAGATTTTATAGAACGAATTCAGCCGGGTTTAGAGCAGCTGAATATTCTGATTCGGATTGGTGCACTACGGTTTACCCGAATGAATAAAAAGGAACTTTTATGGAAAGCCAACTTTTTGCAGAAACGTGTTAAAGATCAGCCTGTGTCGGCCCTGATGTTTGCGGAACCGGAAGTTGAATTTAATCTTCCTGAATTTAATTATTATCCGCTGGAAGATGCATTTGATGAGATCGAAATTCTGGGTTTCAGTCTTGGGAATGCGTTTGATCTGGCTGATGATAATCTGGAAGGAATAACTTATGCGAAAGATCTGCTGGCAAATTTCGGAAAAGAGGTGACAGTAATCGGGCAGTTGGTAACTACTAAAGATTCGCGTACAAAAAAACAGGAGCACATGGCGTTTGGTACTTTTCTGGATCCAAACGGCGATTGGCTGGATACAGTTCACTGGCCCAATGTAATTTCCAGGTACCCATTTATGGGCTCAGGCTTTTATAAAATGAAAGGCAAAGTAATGGAAGAGTTTGGTGTATATGCCGTAGAGGTTACAGAAATGCGAAAGGTTGGGTTAAGAAGCCTGAATTACCTGCCTGAAAAATTGAATGAACATTCACGAATAGGACTTGTTAATAAGCTCATTAGTTAAAATGTCCCATAGGGGTTAAGACCAAAAGTTTTTTTACACCAAGCTTCAAAACTTTGTTGAATTTCAGGTACTGACTTTTGCATAGCCTCTTCAAGTATTTCATTTGCCGACCGCAAGTGCAAAACAGTTAATTCTTCTTCACCATTATTTACAGGGATAGTTTCCTGCCTGGTACGGTTCCGGAAGCCGTCCATCACTTTTTCCAGCTTGTTTTCACTTGCAATAAAGGCCACCAATGCGAAGCTAAATGAGTAATGTAATGAACTTTGAATCAATAGATCACCCGGTTTTCCGCTAAATTGCTGCCAGTTATAATTGATTAAAGAATCAATTTTGGGTGAGTTGATGTGGAATTCCTGATTAAGCAAACGGGCTTTTCCTAACAAGTCACTTCTGTAATTATGTAGATTTACGGTAAGTTTATCGTTTTTTAAATTAGAGGATTCAAAGTAACAAGCTGTGCCTTCATCCAGCCAGGGTGGTATATCACCAACAAAAGATTTAATTATCAGATGAAAAAGTTCATGTTTCATCGCCCCGAGCCAGAAAGTATTTGCAATACCGATCATAACCAAATCAGCGCTTGATGCATATCCGAATGTAGATACAGGTACTTTAATTTTATGAATTTTGGAACTGATAGAATTCAGCTGATTGCGATCAGGGCAGTAAAAGATCGTGATCAGACGATTAGATTCCTCAAGGCTGAAAGCTTTTTTATAGTAGTTGTAATATTCTTCAAGTGAGGCAATCTGGGCCGAAATGTTGATTTTTGATTTTGGATAAAAGATCAGAAGATTGGCAGTTGTATCAGAAATATAATTTTCGTCATTAATCACCGAGGAATAGTATTTCTTCGCCTCCTTCTTTTGATCTAAATTAAATTTTCTGTTTTGAGTATCGAAAGTTAAGTTCTCAAAATCCATTTCTTCAACCTTGGCTGTAGTGCTTGGGATTCCCATTTTGGATTCAATTCCGGCGCCGGAAGGACCTTCGAAACCTTCGCTTCCAATGCTTTTCAAATATGTTTTCATGGCATCAACCGAAGGCGTAATTTCATTTCCACCCATACAAGATTTATTAAGTGCCTTTAAATCATTGCGTTTTTTAACGGATAGATTATCGTAGGAATTCAGAATATGGCTGAACCATTCATTAGAAAGTTCGGGTTTATTTAAGCGGCAATAACCTACTGCAAGGCAATAGTCCATAAAGGCATTTTTGTAATATTCTTTCTGGCGTAACTTAGAAATCCGGTTAACCATTGTTACGTAATTGCCTCCCTGCAAAAGGTTTTTTAATTCCTCTATTTCTGCCTTTGTTTGCGACCAGGCAAGGTAATCAGAGCAGCAAAGAAAAATCATCAATAAGATGAATAAAGCTTTCTTTTTCATGGTGATTTATTATTTTGATGGTGGCTTTACCAGAATTAGTTGTTTAGAAGTCGAATCAATTTTTTCAATCAGATTCTTTTGCTTTTTACCCGGCGGTGCAGTTTCAATAAGTATTGCAGAATCTTTATTTGCATAATCTTCCAGATAAGCAGAGATATCGCTTTCTGTATTACCCTTTGTAAAATATGGCGCCACCAGGTATTCTTTAGTTAGATATAAGCCGGAATCTCTGACGTTAATTTTATCATCATTGATAGATGCAATTCCAATAAGCAAAGTTCCCAGGACTCCAAAGGCAACACCGGGCGAAGAAGTAGCCAGCGCCGCTTTCCATAATTCGCCTTTTGAGGCGTTAATATCTATATTTTCTTTAAGCTTTAGGAGGATGAAAAGCGAGCCAACTATGATCATAATTATCCCGGTAAAAAATCCAAGAAATTGCCTGAATGTGCGGCTTACTAATGAATAATGCCCCTGATTATATCTTTCAGTTAAACTCTCTTCTTCAAGCAAAGCGAGAGTTATAAAGTTTAGCTGCTTCTCGGATAAGAATTTGTTTGTATTGATTTTATTAGATAATTCTTTAATGGCAACAGATTTTCCATCTTCAATTCTGGCATTAATTTGCTGTAATTGAAACATAGATACAACGATGAAAATAATCAGGAAGAGAACCGGGAAGCCGATCAGGATATAAATTAACTTGTTGTAGACTTTTTGAAAAGAATCATCCTGATTGCTCATGATATTCGATTTTAAATTTTGTCAGGAATGGAAAGAGTATTATTTATATTAAAAATATGCAATTTTTTTTAGCATTTCTATGCATGGGTGTATAAAGTCTAAAACTGGTCAGGAAGATGAGAGCTGGACGGTTCCAAATGAAAAGACCCGGCATTTTTAAATGCCAGGTCAGTAAATCTTTAAATAGATTCTTTCTATAAATAATAAGATGATTCTTTATTTCTCACTCTCCAGCTCAAAACCCCAGTTTCTTCCTTTTTCTGTTGCCGGGATTCCTTTTTCCATCCATTGCGGAGCTGGTTTTCCTTTCAAAAAATGATCAAAGAACTGCTGCTCTCTGATCTGGATATCTTTACGGTTCTGGCGCAAAACCAGGTTGTGTGCTTCATTATTATAATTTAACATCCAAACCGGTTTTCCTAATCGGCGCAAGCCTGTAAACATTTCAATTCCCTGATACCAAGGCACAGCGCCATCGGCATCATTGGCCATAATTACAACCGGCGTTTGCACATTTGGGAAGTGAAATAAAGGCGAATTTTCTATGTATAATTCTGGTTTTTCCCATAAGGTTGCGCCTATCCGACTTTGTGTACGCTCATACTGAAACTGTCTGTTCATTCCACTTTCCCAACGAATCCCACCATAAGCAGAGGTCATGTTTACAACCGGAGCGCCAGCCCATGCAGCTGCGTACATATTGGTGCGGGTTATTAAATGTGCAACCTGATATCCGCCCCAGCTTTGTCCCTGAATACCAATTTTGCTGCCATCAACCCATGTGTTTTTCTTTAAGCTTTCAACGCCGGAGTTGATAAATTCTTCTGCTGATCTTCCCGGATAACCTTCTTCGTAATGAATGTCCGGTGCAAAAACCAAATAGCCGTTACTCACAAAAAATGAAATATTTAAGCGTGATGGAGTAGGAGCCGGAGCCTGGTAATTATATAATCCATCAGAAAGTTTTTCGTAGAAATAAACGATCATTGGATACTTTTTAGTGGGATCAAAATCTTCGGGCTTATATAAAATTCCTTCTGAAGAATACCCTTTTGGCGTGGTCCATTTAACCAGCTCGGCAGTTCCCCAGTTATAATTTTTTTGCTGAAGATTTATTGAACTTAGCTTTTCTTCGTTTTTAAATCCTTCAGAAACATACAGATCCGGAGAGGTTTTATAATTTGCTTTTTCATAAACCAGAACGTCCGCATTTTTTGCCTTTTCGGGATTTGAATAGCTGTAACCTTCCATCAGCAGGAACTCAGGCTTTTTAGAATTGTTGACATTCTTTTTATACCAGCCGTTCATTTTGCTTACATCATTAAAAGCTTTCAGGTAAATGGTTTCCCCAGCATCAATAAATTTTTCTTTAGGCTGCATTGGATTATATCTGAACGTGATATTTTTTGCTCTTCCTAAACCGTTTGTGAAATTTTCTGATTTACCGTTTTGCGGATCAAAACTCCAGATATCATAACGGTCATAGATTAAAACACGCTTGTCGTCTTTTGTCCAGCTGGCGATGCCATATGGAGAAGGTTCATCAGGGACATCATTTTCTTCGTCATAAAACTTAACGTTCATGCCGGTATTTAATAAGACTTGTTTCCGGGTTTTTACCGCGTACGAATACCAATTTTTATCAGCACGATTATACCAGACAACAAAATTTCCTTTGGGAGATATTCCGGGATTGCCTCTTACTTTTTCCGAAATTTTAATTCGTTCTCCCGTTAGGGTAGATATAATATACAGATCCTGAAAAGTTCCGCCCATCCATTGCATTTCCACACGGTTGCCAAAATCTGTTGCGGCCATGGCAAATTCTGCATCGCCTTCATCGGCAATATCAACTCCCGGAATTTTCTCATCCGCAAGCTGTATTAGCTTGTTCTGATTATTTAGCAGAATAACAGCCAGATAATATCTTTTTAGGTCTTTTTCCAGATTTTTTAATTGCATTGGCTGCAAATAATCGTCTTTATAATTCCATACATCAACCTGTGCATTTTCAAAATCAACTAGCGTAGTGTCTTTTACTGGCTGAATTGGAGCGGTGCCAAAAAATAATTTGTTCCCGTTACGACTAAAAATAATTTTACCATCGCCACTTACATTCCAGTTTTCTGGCATTCCTAAACTTGTTCTGCCCGCAATTATTTTTGCGCTATCCGCGGGAGCTTTGAAATAGTATAGATCATATAATTTCTGTAGTGATTTCTCCGGACTTTTATCAGCCGAAAAAGCCAGTTCAGTTCCATCTTCATTAAAAGCCAATGATTTATACTGCCCTTTTCCGGTACTAATTTTAACTAGTTTCTGTTGTTTGATATCGAAATAATAAGCTCCCGGAATTATTGTAGAATCTTTTTTTGAACCGGTACTTATAAAAGAAAGAAATTTTCCGTTTTTACTAATGATGTAATCTGTAACATATTTAAAAGTTGTTTCCGAGCCCAAATTCAGGTTTCTTAAAATCAAATCGTTGCCATCTTTATTTTTGGACTCTGCTTTTGCATCATCCGCGAAATAAAAATCAGTATCTTTTTTGTCTGTTTTCGCTTTCGAGGAAGCTGAATCCAGCACATTTTTATTTTTCAGGTAAACGATATAATCTGATGAATTTTCTGCTAAGGCGTATGATTTTACGTCAGCAGCTTTCCAAACAATTTGGTTGCCAAGCATTACTATACCCAAACTATCTTTGGGCATATCATCGGCTTTCTTTTTCTTAATTTTTGCCTGACGAGTATCTTTAAAGAAAGGCTTAATCATAAATACAGCAAACTCAGAGTTCTCTGTAAACTCTGCTGCATTTACCCTTGGAACACTCCACGTTTCCTTGCTTTTCAACTCCGTAATTTTTAACAAAGCATCGCCTTCTTGTGGTGTTACAGAATATAAAACCCACTTCCCGTTATTGCTTATATGTTCTGACGAAATGCTTTGCCAGGAGTCATAAACAGTGTGATCTAGAGGTTTTTTTGATTGAGATTTGCCTGGAATACTGATGGCAAGAAAGAGGAGGAGAAATAAATATCGGGACATTAAATTCGGATTTGTTTTAGCTAAAGATGCTTAAAATATCAGGCAACTAAAAAATGTAATGGAATTTCAATAAGAATGTGACGCTGGAGGAATAGTTTAAGCAACCTTATTTCATAAAAAAAGCGGTCTTTCGAACCGCTTTTTAAAATATCTGATTTTGTATTATTTTTTCTTTTTTGTTGAAGTTGCAGGTGCTATTTCTTTTTTAGACGTCTGCTGCTCTCTCATGTAATTTTCCATACGTTGCTGAAAACCACCTTTCTTTTTTGCCGACTCCGGTTTTTTCTTATTCTCCTGAATCTTGGCATGTATTTTTTCATCATTTACAAACTGACGAATTAGATACTGTTGTAAGAATGTTAGCATGTTAGCCAGGAAATAATAATAGTTTAATCCGGCTGGATAGCTGTTTAACACACCAAAGAAAATGATGGGAGTGATGTATCCAATATATTTCATTTGTCCGGTTGCACCCGAAACCTGATTGTTAAAGTAGGTATAGATTAAGGTTGAGATCGTCATCAGGATACACATTAAACTTATGTGATTTCCTAAAAATGGTAAAGTGAATCCAAATTTGAAGAATGCATCATAAGTGGAAAGATCATTCATCCAAAGGAAACTTTCCTGGCGCAATTCAAAAAGGTTAGGGAAAAAGAAGAAGAATGCCATAATAATTGGCAATTGCAGCAACATCGGCAAACAACCTCCCAACGGGTTTACTCCTGCTTTTTTATACAACTTTAAGTATTCCTGTTGTAAAAGGGTAGCATTATCGTCGCCAACTTTTGCTTTAATTTCTTCCATCTCCGGCTTTAAAACCTTCATTTTAGCCATCGATAAGTATGACTTGTATGTGAGTGGTAAAAGAACCATTTTTAGAAGAATAGTTAAAACCAGAATGATTAATCCGTATCCCCAGCCAAATCCTTCTAAGAAGTTAAAAACAGGTAACACAACCCAGCGGTTTATGTATTTTAATGGCCAGTAACCCAGATCAATCTGCTTTTCAATATCGTATCCCTGATCTTCTAATAATTTTAACTTATTAGGACCGAAGTAAAAATTCATCGGAAAATTGATCTCGTTATTAATTAAAGGGATTTGCATATCGGCTTTAAAGCCTTTTACAATATCTTTTTCTGGAGAAGTTGTAACCGCAAGATTAGCGCTGGTAAAACCGTTTTTGGCAATCAGAACATTTGAGAAAAAGTGTTGTTTGAAAGAGATCCATTGAATCTTTCCTTCTTTAATTTCCTTTGTTTCATCCTTACTTACGCTTAAATAATCAACATCACCGTCAACATGTTTGTAATATGCTGTAGAATATCTGTGCTCGCTGGTAATATCTTTTTCTTTCTGCTTTAAAATAGCTTCCCAGTTCAACGTGATGTTTTTCTGGTTAGGAGCCATAACATCCTGCATTCCGGAACTTACAATGCTGAATCCAACATTATAACTATCGCCTTTTATAAAGTAGATATAATCAATGTATTTGCCTTCCTGATAATTCAGGCGCATAGTAACCGAACTGGAATCAGATTTAGAAACTGAAAGGGAAGGAGCAGAGGCCGTAAAATACAGATTATTTGTATTGACATTTTTTCCTGCTGCAGAAAACATCAATCCGAATTTTGAATCATTAGGTTCAAATAAAATCAGTGGTTTTTGGTCGTATGTTTTAAAGTTTTTTAATTCTACTGAAGCAATTCTTCCGCCTTTGGGGCTGATATTTACTTTGATCAGTTCATTTTCTAAAACTACAGTCTGGTCATTTCCGGAAATTGACTGTCCGAATGGACCTGTTGCCAAAGTTGAGTCAATAACCGCTGGTTTATTTACTGCAATCGTATCTGCTGTAACTGTTTTAGCTGCCGGCTGGTGATTTTTAACTCTTGCAATTGAATCCTGAACTAATTCTTCCTTTTTTAATTCCTCGGAGGAAGGTTTAAGGAGATAAGTGGAGCCTACTAAAATAATAAGAATTAAAAAGAGGCCTGTAAACGTATTTCTATCCATTTTTTATAAATCGTATTGCTTAAAAATGCAATTACTTCCTTTTTGAGTGGTTTAGAGAAGCGGCGACAAAGTTAACAAAAAGTGGATGCGGATTATCAACAGTTGATTTTAATTCCGGATGAAATTGTCCGGCAACGAAAAACGGATGGTTTTTCAGTTCAATAATTTCCACCAGATTGTTATCAGGATTGATCCCTGAAGCCATCATGCCGGCATTTTCAAATTTTTCCAGATATTTATTGTTAAACTCATAACGATGTCTGTGTCGTTCTGATATTCTTGTTTTTCCGTAAATTCCTGCAGCTTTACTGCCTTTTTTTAGTTCGCAAACGTAAGATCCCAAACGCATGGTACCACCTTTGTTCTTAATTTTCTTTTGCTCTTCCATCATAGAAATAACGGGATTTTTAGCATTCTCGTCCATTTCTGTACTTTGTGCGTCTTCTAATCCCAATACATTTCTACCAAATTCTACAACGGCGCATTGCATGCCTAAACATATTCCGAAAAACGGAATATTGTTTTCCCGTACATATTGAATAGCTTCGATTTTACCTTCAATACCACGGCTTCCAAAACCCGGAGCAACTAAAACACCATCAAGGCCGCGGAATTTGTCGGCCACATTTTCTGTGGTTATACTTTCAGATTGGATGCATTTCACAATAACCTTGCATTCATTTTTAGCACCTGCGTGGATAAATGATTCCGTTATTGACTTATAAGCATCCGGTAATTCAACATATTTTCCAACCAGTCCAATTTTAACTTCGGCTGTTGGGTTTTTTAATCTACCCAAAAAATCTTTCCAGCTATCTAATACCGGATCATTTTTATGCGGCATTTTCAGTTTAGTCAGAACTGTTTTATCCAGTTGCTCCTTCAACATCAATAACGGAACATCGTAAATAGTTGAAGCATCTATAGACTCTATAACTGCGTTGATATTTACGTTACAGAAAAGGGCAATTTTTTTACGGATTTCCTGAGAAATATGGTGTTCTGTACGGCAAACCAAAATATCTGGCTGAATACCATACTCCAGAAGCATTTTTACTGAGTGCTGTGTCGGTTTAGTTTTTAATTCTCCGGCGGCAGCCAAAAAAGGAATTAATGTTAAATGGATTACCAAAGAGTTTCCGGATCCTAATTCCCAGCGTAACTGACGAACCGCTTCAATGTATGGCAATGATTCAATATCGCCAACCGTTCCGCCAAGTTCTGTTATCACGATATCATACTCACCGTTTTCGCCCAATAAACGCATGTTACGTTTAATTTCGTCGGTAATATGCGGAACAACCTGAACCGTTTTACCCAAATAAGCGCCTTCGCGTTCTTTATTAATAACGTTCTGGTAAATTCTTCCGGTGGTAATGTTATTTGCCTGGGAAGTATATACATTCAAAAAACGTTCGTAATGACCAAGGTCGAGATCTGTTTCTGCACCGTCTTCTGTCACATAACATTCGCCGTGTTCATAAGGATTTAATGTTCCGGGATCAATATTGATGTAAGGATCAAATTTTTGGATGGTAACCCGGTACCCGCGGGCCTGAAGTAATTTAGCAAGGGATGCGGAAATTATACCTTTTCCTAACGACGATGTAACGCCGCCCGTAACAAAAATGTATTTGGTCATGATAACTGAAGGATTTTTTTAATTTTTTACTTATTAAGCACGTTTTTAAACTGGCTTTACTGAGTAAAAAACATCGTTTTGTACGGGATTCAAAAGTAGGAATTTTTTCCGGAAAGCATCTCCTTGTGGAGAAAATAAGAATATGTGGAGAACCCTAAAAATTGGAAAAGCCCCTAAAAAGAGGCTTTCCAAAATTACACATTAAAATAACGTTCAGAACCTGATGATAAATAACAGCTTTAAAACGAACGTTATACCGTTATTAACTAAATTATATTCTGAAGCAATTAACCAAATAACTGTTTCAAAAGTATTAAGATAAATATCACAACAAATATTGTGTCTATGTACTTAAATATCCCTTTTCTGGAAGGAAGTTTATAATTTCTTACTAATGCGTAATTAAAAAGTTTTGTCATGTTAGTAGGAATAAGGTATTTACCAAGTTTCAAAGCAGGTGCCAGTTTCTATTCCGAACCTACTTCTTACTGTAACAATTTAATTGCATTTATTCTGGAGTGCACGTAAGCATCTTTTCTAAATAAAAACATAAAAATAAATTCTGAGGTGGATTTTAAAAAACCTGATTTGAAAATTAAATTGTACAGTGAATGTGCTGAAAATTAAGCAACTGACCTCTTTGTTCACTAATACCACTCATTTTACCTACTTTTGAAGAATTACATAATTATAATTAGTACTAAACATTGACATTCAGCGATTTTAACTTCGATCCTCAGCTTTTTGAGGGTTTACAAAGCATGGGTTATCTAAAACCTACTCCGATACAGGAACAAGCTATTCCAATAATTCTTGAAAATAAAGATCTGATTGCCTGTGCGCAAACAGGTACGGGTAAAACGGCTTCATACCTGTTACCGGTTTTACAACACATCAGCATTACCAATAAAAAACATACGAAAGCCTTGGTACTTGCGCCAACCCGGGAACTTGCTCAACAAATAGACCAGCAGGTGGAAGGTTTAGCCTATTTTGCCGGAATCAGTTCAATAGCTGTTTATGGTGGTGGCGATGGAATGATTTACGAGCAACAGCGACGAGCCATGATGGATGGTGTGGATATTATTATTGCCACTCCGGGAAGATTAATTGCTCATTTAGCTTCGGGTGCTATAAAACTAAGCCATTTGCAATATTTGGTTTTAGATGAAGCCGACCGCATGTTAGACATGGGTTTTTATGAAGACATTTTAAGGATTATCAGCTTTTTACCTGCCGAAAGACAAACCATGTTATTCTCGGCAACCATGCCTCCAAAAATAAGGACGCTGGCTAATACTATTTTAAAAAATCCGGAGCAAATTAGTTTAGCTATCTCGCAACCTGCAGTGGGTATTTTGCAGCAGGTTTATATGACTTTTGATAACCAAAAGATAAAATTAATTACCGGAATTTTAAAAAATCGCGATTATAAAAGTGTACTCATATTCGCTTCCCGTAAGGAAACGGTTAAAGAACTAAACAGAACTTTGAGAAGAGAAGGAGTAAAAGTGGAAGCTTTCCACTCTGATCTGGAGCAGGAACAGCGGGAAAGTATTTTACGTGCCTTTAAAGCCCGGACTTTGCCGGTTATAATTGGTACCGATGTTTTGAGCAGAGGTATTGATGTAGAAGGGATTAGCCTGGTTATTAATTTTGATGTTCCGCCCGATCCGGAAGATTATATCCACAGAATTGGTCGTACGGCCAGAGCAGAAACCACCGGAACCGCTATTACTTTTGTTAATGAGAAAGATCAGCGAAAATTCTCATACATAGAGAATTTAATAGGAAGGGAAATAGAAAGAGTTGCTTTACCCGAAGATTTGGGAGAAGGTCCTGTTTATCAACCGGAGGTTAAAAGAAAAAGTGGTTTTAAAAAGAAAAAGCCCTGGGTTAAAAGGAATAAAGTTTAATTATTAAATCAAATCAATTTCTAATTGTTAAGTAATTAATCGCATTTGCGAATTTATTGATGATGATAAATTTCTGATATGTTGGTTCTTGAAAATGAATTTTTAAAAGCGACAGTTAATCCAAAAGGAGCGGAATTAAGTTCCTTGTTTAATAAAGTTACAGGTATAGAACATATCTGGCAGGCAGATCCGGAAGTTTGGGGTTACCATGCTCCAAACCTATTTCCTGTAGTTGGGGGCTGTATTAATAATCAAATTCTGGTTAATAATGTTCCATTTGAAATGAGCCGCCATGGATTTGCCAGAACTTCTGATTTTTCTGTAATTGATACCACTTTTGTTCACGCCAAATTAGAGTTAAGTCACTCTGAATTAACACATATTCACTATCCGTTTAAATTTATATATCAGGTATTATTTGATCTGTTTGACAGCGAATTAAGGGTGACTTATAAGGTAATTAATCTGGAAGACAAAAATATTTATTTTTCCGTAGGCGCTCATCCCGCATTTAATGTTCCGTTTGATAAAATTGATGTGCTGGAAGATTATTACCTTGAATTTGAAGAAGCTGAAGATCTTACAAAACATCTGCTTTCTGTAAATGGCTTATTCACTGGCCTCACAGAAACTTTGGCTACCAATACAAAAGAGTTAAGTATTTCTAAAGAGCTTTTTAAGGATGACGCTTTAGTTTTTAAGAGTTTAAAATCCCGTAAGGTGAGTCTAAAAAGCAGAAAGCATTCTCACTGTATCTATATTAAATTTCCGCATTTTAATTATTTTGGTATTTGGGGAAAAGACAATGTTCCTTTTGTTTGTCTGGAGCCTTGGCTAGGTTGTGCGGATACGGAAGGAAAGCCTGTGGATTTTAAAGATAAAGAAGCCATACAATTGCTGCAATCCGGGCATGTTTTTGAAGTTGATTATACCATTGGTTTATGCTCTACTTAGAAACTGTGAGGCTCACCAGGTATTGATCTAAATCATCTTCGAACAATAAACGACTTTCGTAACCAAGCTGTTTAGTAATTTTTTTTAATAGCGGATAGTCTATATATAGCCATTCAAACCAATCACCTTTTTCACCTTTATATTCATATTGGTAAGATATTTCGCCGTAATATTTTGTATGCGGATTTTCATTTTCACTATACAGGTAGGAGATATCAGATGAATCAAATAATAATTGCCCCTCGGGTTTGATCAGGCTTTTAGCAAATGTTAAAAATGTTTTAAAACCTTGTATAGTTCCGGTTAATCCAATTCCGTTCATCAGCATTAAAACAGTATCGAATTTTTTGCCCGAATAATCCATCACATCAATATTTAAAATATTTTTCACTCCGCGTTCTTCCATAACCTGGCAGGCTAAAGGAGAAATTTCTAATGCCGTTACCGGGATATTTTTTTGCTGCAAGATCAAAGCATGACTTCCCACTCCGGCTCCGATATCTAAAACCTCGCCCTTACATTCGCTTAATGCGTATAATTCAAGGTCGGGCATTTCGTTTTTATCGCGAAAAAACACGTCAACAGGCATATCTTCCGCATTTCCATAGGTATTATTAAGCCACAATTTGGCCGGATCCTGATGGTAGTAATAATCGGAAAGCGCTAATCCGTATATGTCTTTTTTATTCATTCTGCTTTTTCCGTATTTGTAAAGAATGTAAAGGTAAATCTCAAAATCAGTAAAAATTTAAAATTTGTATCCGCTTTGCTTAATACAATTTATTCCTGAAAAGAAAGTTTTACTTGTATTTGAAAAAAAAATATTTGAATTAAGGAAACCTTATCACAAAAATTACGAATGCATGTATGTTCGCCGGTTGCGAGTTTTAAATTTTAAATGAATAAAAGATGCATTTCGGTAAAATTGTAAAAAATGTATGCTATGCTGCAGATCTTTCTGCCAGTGAATTTGCAGAATTAATGGGCCTAACTGAAGTTGCCGTTTTAAATTTATTTGAAGAGAAAGATTGGAAATCTTCTGATTTAAAATCGGCTTCAATAGCGTTGGAGCATGATTTTGGTAAATATTTTAGTAATGGTTTTCAATTTGATTTCATGTCCTCCTCCAGGCAATCCAAATTCAAAGAAATGTATATTACCGTTAAATATCCAAAAGGGAAAGAATTTTTATTGAAAACCTGGCTTGATAAAATGGCTTTAATAGCTAAAGTAATTGGTTTACAAATGAATAAATGATAAATATTTTTGATTTTAATTGAAAAAAGATGCAAATAAATTGCGTCTTTTTTTCGTTATAGATTGAACTGAGATAATATATATTTACCAAAAAAAAAGATTGAATCCAGAGATACTTAACGAACTGGTTAAAACCAGAATGCCTTATGGTAAATACAAAGGTGTTATCATCTGTAATATTCCGGAGCATTATTTGGTTTGGTACCATTCAAAGGGTTTCCCCGAAGGTAAATTAGGAATGCTGCTTCATACTATTTATGAAATAAAACTAAATGGATTAGAATATCTGCTTCAGCCTCTTAAAAAATAATTCTCCCACACTTAATTCTCCTTTTTACATATAAAAGCGTTTGTAATTTATTCTCTACAGTTTACGAATAAATTATGCTAAAAATATTAGCTTTGTGAAAACGATGATAGTATAAACCAGATGAATTCAGAAAATTTATATGCAATTGTGGATATTGAAACCACTGGCGGTCATGCATCTGCAAATGGAATAACCGAAATTGCAATTCTGATTCATAATGGTAAAACAGTAATTGAGCGGTTTGAAACACTGATTAATCCGGGAATAAATATTCCTGTCTACATCCGGGCGCTTACCGGTATCAGCAATGAAATGGTTTGCGAGGCTCCTTATTTTATGGAGATGGCCGCCAAAATATTCGGACTTCTAAAAGATAAAATATTTGTAGCCCACAACGTAAATTTTGATTATTCATTTTTAAAATATCACCTGGAAAGATCCGGATTTAACCTTCAATCAAAAAAACTTTGTACCGTTAGGCTGGGCCGTAAAATCATTCCCGGATTAGCATCTTATAGTTTAGGCAGATTTTGTTCTCAACTGGGTATTGAAAATAACAGCCGTCACCGTGCGGGCGGCGATGCCGAAGCAACCGCTGTTTTATTTTCGATGCTTTTAGAACGAGATGAGCATAATCATATTTCAGATTCATTAAAGGTTGGTTCTAAAGACAAAAGTCTTCCTCCAAATTTGCCTTCAGAAATGATTGAAAAATTACCATCAACCGCGGGCGTATATTATTTCCATAATCAAAAAGGTAAAGTTGTCTATGTTGGCAAGGCAAAAAATCTTCGTAAAAGAGTAGTAAGTCATTTTGCAAATAACAAACCCGGTAAACAAAAGCAGGATTTTTTAAAAAGCATTTATTCTATCACATTTAGCGAGTGTGGAACAGAACTAATGTCATTCATTTTAGAATCTATAGAGATTAAGCGACTTTGGCCGGATTATAACCGATCTCAAAAGCGGTTTGAACATGCTTACGGATTATTTACGTTTCAGGATCAGAATGGATATATGCGTTTGGCCATTGACAAAAGGAGAAAATTTTCTGCTCCCCTATACACTTTCAATTATATGCTAGAAGGTTTTGAGAAGATCAAATTCCTGATAAAAGAGTTCAATCTTTGTCCTAAACTTTGCTTTATACAACGGAACAATGATTCCTGCTCTGGCATGGCAGAGTTATCCTGTTTTGGAGCCTGTGAAAGTATTGAATCCGTAGAAGCATATAATGTGCGTGTAGATAATGCAATTTTATTCTTAAAAGAGAACCTGCCTACTTTCGCAATTGTTGACGAAGGAAGATCAGGAACTGAGAAAAGCTGTATTCTGATGGAGAACGGTAAATTTTATGGAATGGGATTTTTAAATATGCAGAATATTCAGGATGATATTTTTCAGCTTAAAGATAAAATCACTGCTTATCCATCAAACGATTATATCCGCAATCTGATTTATAATTACGCTACCCGGTATCCCGATAAAAAACTTTCGTTTACGTCTTGCTAGAAGACAATTTTAGCGGCAGAGGAAACTCGATCTTCCCTTTTTTAATTTGTTTATCAAACTGATATTTTTTCTGGTTATGAGATTTAGAGCTGTTTAAAAATAGCTGCAATCCGCTTATCAATTTAAAAGAAGAAATATTAAAGCTCATTTCATTATCTGATTTAATATTAAGAATGTCTGCAACTTCATCTGTTAATAGAAAGCGCATTATCTGCAGCAAATAATCTCTGGATATTTTTTTCTCAGAGCTTAAATACATAAAATTAACAAGCTGCTCAGCAAGTTCAGTTCCATGTTCTGATTTTTTAAACTGGCTTAACCGTATTTGCTGTTCCAGCTTATTTGCTTCCAATCCATTTTCGGGTAATAGGTCATTTTGTAAACCCAGAAAATGCCCGATAAAATTCCAGAGATGTAAAAATGCTTCCTGATCTGTATGAGAAACCGGAATGCCGAGTTTTCGTAATCCGCGAAGTGCGATCAAAGAAAATGTAAGATTTGTACCCGCCATATCTTCCTGATTTACGGGCATTCCCCAATCCGGATTCCAGTCTGCTGAATCAGATAGATAATATCTGATACTGGCATGTATTAGTCTGACTTTGAAAATAGAAGCCAGACCTTTGCCATTCTCAGAAAATGCATCTGGCGCCATTACATCCCATACAAAAGAAGCAGTTTCTGTAAACCTGTTCTCCGCATCGTATTTAATTCTCTCGGAAAGCGATAAAACTCGGGCTCCATCCGCTGCAGCGTAACAGTATGGTAATGACAGTAAGCCAAGCAGATTCATAATTGTTTCTGCATAACGATTGAAAAATGCTGATCCTGCTTTTAATTTTTTCTCATTTGTCCAGTCGGGATATTCCGTAAAATTTTTGATCCAATCTTGTTTAGGAAATTGTTCTGCTAAAATATTTAGATCTGCATTTGTATTGATTTCTGATAAAAATTTTCGCAATTGTACTTTTCCTTCAACAGTTTTAAATTGCTGATGAATAAACTCATCTGCATAATTATCACACACTAAGCGGTAATTTTTCAAATTGATTTCCTCTATCATTTCACTAAAAATACTGCTTGAATTGTGAATAAGATAATATTATGTATTATTTAATAAAGGCGTGACAATCAAATTCGTGAGGGCTGTTATAAATATCTTTCTAATGGACTGATTATTGTTATTAATTTATCAGCAACGTGTAAAAATTTTCTAAACAGATAATAAATAATGTTGTTACATACTTAAACTAAACTTAAAAATTATGAAAAAGAAAATCTACTTGTTAGCGATGGCTATCGCTTTAACTGTAATTTCTCCTGCTGTAATGGCAAAGGATGGTTCTTCAAAATCTAAGGAAGCTCCCTTAACAGAGCAGCAGCAGGCCCGAATTAATACTATCGAGGCAAGAGTTTTAGAGATTAAAGAGATGGATAAATCTTCTTTATCACGCCAGGAAAAAAAAGAATTAAGGAAAGAATTGTTAGAAATGAAGAAAGAAGCCAAAGTTCTTTCTAATGGTGTTTATCTTTCAGTAGGTGCAATTATCATTATCATTTTATTGTTGATTCTTATTTTGTAATAAATAAAATCTAATAATTAGCCCAACCTTTTAGCAGGTTGGGCTTTTTTATGGAATAAAACGTTTGAAAATAAAATGCTGAGCAATTTAATATAGATTTGGTTCAGACTACTAAGAATACTAGATTGAAAGATACAAAGGCAGAAAAAGAATCCTTTTTAATTACCAAAGACGAGTTTGGTCCTGATTTCAAATGGGGAGTTTCTGTTGCCGCATACCAGATTGAGGGTGCTCATCAAGTTGATGGAAAAGGAGAATCTATCTGGGACGTGTTTACATCTTCAAAACGAAAGATTAAAAATAAGGAAAACGGAAATGTAGCCACCGATTTTTATAACCGTTATCGGGAAGATATTGATCTCGTCAAGGAAATTAATATTCCCAATTTCAGGTTTTCTATTTCGTGGTCAAGAATATTACCTGATGGTGAAGGAGAAATTAATTTAAAGGGAATAGAATTTTATAATTCTGTAATTGATTATTGCCTTTTGCAGGGAATAACACCCTGGATAACCCTTTATCATTGGGATTTACCTCAAGCACTTGAAGTAAAAGGCGGTTGGCGTAACAGGAAAATCATCGACTGGTTTGAAAATTTTACCAGAGTATGTGCTAAACATTTTGGAGATCGGGTAAAACATTGGTTTGTAATGAATGAACCTACAGTTTTTGTGGGTGCAGGATATTTTTTAGGCTTACATGCTCCGGGAAAACGCGGAATGAAAAACTTCCTTCCTGCACTTCATCACTCGATAATGTGCATGGCAGAAGGAGGGAGAATATTGAAAAATATGCTGCCGGACGCAGAAGTTGGAACAACATTTTCATGTTCTTACATTCAGGCTAAAACAAATTCAAAAAGGGATTTGGAAGCTGCAAACAGGGTAGATACCTTGCTAAACCGATTGTTTATGGAGCCTTTATTAGGTTTGGGATACCCGTTAAACGATTTGCCTGCAGTAAAAAATCTGGATAAATTTATTTTGCCTGGCGATATGGATAAAATAAAATTTGATTTCGACTTTATAGGTTTGCAAAATTATACCCGTGAAATTGTTAAGCATTCTTTTTTTACTCCTTATTTAAAAGCCTCATTGCTAAAAGCAGAAAAAAGAAAAGTACCCGTTACATTAATGGGATGGGAGGTTTATCCTGATGCTTTATATAAAATGATTGAAAAGTTTAATCAATATCCACAGATTAAAAAACTTTATATAACTGAAAACGGCGCTGCTTTTACAGACAAACTTATAAACAATCAAGTTGATGATGTTTTACGGGTTGATTATCTGAAGAATCATATTGCGCAGGTTTTAAAAGCTAAACAACATGGATTATCTGTGGATGGCTATTTTGTCTGGACTCTAACAGATAATTTTGAATGGGCCGAAGGTTATCATCCCCGTTTCGGGTTAGTGTACGTTGATTTTGAATCTCAAAAAAGGATTATAAAATCTTCAGGGAAATGGTATGCCTCATTCCTGAAAAATATATCACAATCGGTTTAACTTCAAATCTCTCCAGTATTTAAACATTCCCCATGAAGCTGCACCGTCATAGGTAATTACTTTATCAGCTGATATTTTCACAAAATATCCACCTGTCCAGCTGTAAGGAGTAACAGATGGAAATGTAGGATAATCTACTTTTCGTAATTCATTAATGGGATGATGTGAGACCAGCAAAGACATTTTTTGGTCGGTTGGAAAATCTTTGACAATTTCAATCATGCCAGGGAATAATCCTAAACCTGATTTATTATATGCCGGATGATTAATTCTTCCATCTTTAATAATAGGTAATCCTGTATTTATTAATTCTGCGGTTTTTACAGAACGACAAAATTCACTGCTAACTAAATGTTCAAGTGGATATTTTAAGTCCTGAAAAATCCTTCCCAGTTCTGTAGCTCTTTCAATTCCTTGTTGATTAAGCTGTCGTGCTAAGGCTGTATCACAGGATTTCCACCATTCTGCCGGGCCATCATCAGAATGGTTAACAGAATAATCGATCCCTTTATCTGCATCGGCATGCCTTAAAACTATTACATAAGTTTCTGTAGTAGATGGTAACTTTTGAAGAGTCTCCCAGCCTTTTTTATAAGAATTGTAAGTATCGGTTCCAATAGCACTGTGGTACTTTGCATAAGGATTGTCAAAATACTCATCAGTAGCGCCAAGCGCATATATTCTGCTTTTAGTTCCGGAATTCTTCCAGGTAATATCTATTGGAACCACTTCTGCTGAGGTAATTCTGCTCACTAAACCGCTCGCTGTAATTTTAATAAGCGGGTCTGTTGAACTAAATTCCGCCGGTTCACTTGTCTGAATCTGAAAGTCTGGTTTATTCACTAATAACAACTTATCCTGATATTCAACAGATGTAATTGATGGCTGCTGAGTAATTGGAGGAGGTATGGTTTCGGACTTTTTACAGGCGTTTATCACCAAGGCTGTTAAAACCAGGATAAGAAGTGATATTCTTTTCATCGAACAAAGTGTTTATAAAATTAAAAACTAAGTATAGCATAATTGATACTGCATTAAAAAAAATACAAATTGTATATTATAGAACCCTTTATAGAGTTAAAAGCTTTAATAGGTGTCGATACGCAGATTTAATAACAAAATATAAATAACATTCGTTTGAATTTTTATCAATTAAAATTGGAATACAATGAAATTAATTTTTATTTTTTTCTTCCTGATTGGATTCTCTTTTAACTTATTTTCTCAAACAATTGAGTTAACAGAAGTACCAATTAAGTTTGTGCCAGCAGAATTCTATATTCAGGAAGTTATAGACTCACGTGAGAACCCAACAGCGGTTGCATATTTATTAAACACAATTGCAGATAAAAAAGTAAGTCCGGTAAACTTTTCAAATAATTTATCAGACGCAGTTTTGCAGTTTATAGGCAAATTTTCAAATCACAATAAAAATTTACGCCCGGTTATTTTGAGAATAAACAAATATCAAATTAAAGAATCTATATTTTCAGCCAAGACAATATCTGGTAATCTTGAAATTGGGTTAAGTTTTGAACTTAAAAAGGATGATAATTTTGTGAAGCTGATTGAATATAACGGAAATGCAACCTACAAAAGAGGAGAGAATGACCTGACGGCTGCGAACCGATCCTTGAGTAAAGCTATTAGTCAGTCTATGGAATATTTCGACAAATGGATCATCTCGGAAGCGCCAACTAATGAATATCTGGCAAAATCTGTTCGCTTAAATTTTATTGATGAAAATCAGACAAATAATCCTGATACCGTATTTTATAATTCTAAAAAACCTCTTAACTGGACCGATTTCAGGAGTAAGCCTTTGGGCGATAGTAAATATGCGGCTACAGTATTTGCATTTTTTGCAGTTGAAAGCAAAAATAAAATGGATGAAGGGGTTATTCAGGTTGATATAAAATTGAAGGCTTATGTTGTTAAAGATTTTTCGTGGGTTAGAGACTTTGCAAAAAATCCTTCCACGTTAAATCACGAACAAAAACATTTTGATATAGCCAAAATTATCGCAGAAAGATTTAAGCAAAAATTAACTAAAGAAACGCTTACCGCGGATAATTATGAAGGCATTATTAGTTTTGAATACATCGAATCATTACGGGAGTTAGATAAAATGCAAAAGCAATATGATAATGAAACAAACCATGGTACAGATCCTGCCATGCAAAATTTATGGAATCAAAAGATTAAAACTGAATTGGAAAGTTTGTTAGTAACTCAAACAGGCTGACTTATTCCCTAGCATCTATAGCATTTCCAATGCTTTCTACCAGGCTGGAATCTAATGAATCACTCTCAAATTGTTTCCAGATTCCATGCTGATCAATTCCTATAAGCGCTTCTTTACCGTCAAATTTTACACGCCAGGCTTGTTGCTTATTAAATTCCTCAGGGCTAATTTCAAGCTCTATTTTTTTTCCTGTTTCCGGATCTTTAATTGAAATATTTTCCATGATACTAATTATTGAGTTTTTAAACTGTTATAAAGTTGAATAGTCGAAAAATGTTGTTTTTTTAAATCGGGTTTCCGATTCAATACAAAATTATTTATAGCAGGATGTTTGATGTTCACCGCTTTATTAAACAATTCTATAGTATTGTTTTGATTTTGAATAATCGAACTTAGATAAATATGGTCAAATCTCTGCCTATTGCTAAGTTTCAATTTGCTAATTAATTCTAATTGTTCCTTATTGGCCTCAATCGGTAATAAAAGATGGTTTTCAGCAGCAAGTTTTTTAAGCTCATTGTAAATCCGGGTACTTCCAAAACTGATATTTGACGCAAAAATCTTAACCTTTTTATACCTTGCTGATTCCTGTGCCAGATTTGCCATTTCTATATCAAAAATGAGGCTTTGCGCCGCCTGTTTTAAAAATTCTTTTGAATCGGCATCTAGTTTATCTTCTACAATATTGCTGGTATCAGAAGTTTTTTGGGTTTCATTATCATCGCGATAGCAGCCAATAAAAGAAAAAGTAAACAAAAGTAATAGGTAATAAGGCAGTATTCTTCGCATTATGTAATTCTGATTTTTTAGAAAACAGCATCTTATGATATCTGTTTTAAAAAGCTTAATCTAAATTAACGCTGAGAATTTAAATGCTTGATAGCACGTTCTAAATCATGTGGTGTGTCTATGGCAATGCTTTGGAATTCTGTTTTAGCAACTCGGATTTTTAAGCCATTTTCAATCCAGCGTAACTGTTCAAGTGCTTCGGCTTTTTCAAGATCAGAAACATTTAGTCTGGTAATTAGCTGAAGTGTACTTTTTCGGTAGCCGTAAATTCCAATATGTTTATAATAATTGCTTTTTTGCAGCCATTTTTTGGGTTCGCTATCTCGATTAAAGGGGAGCGGAGTTCTGCTAAAATATATTGCATTACCAAGTTGATCTATAAGTACTTTCGGAGTATTTATATCAACAAGTTCTTCAAATTCTGTTATTTGTTTTACCAAAGTGGCTAATGAAACATTTTCGTCTATAAAGCAATGAGCTAAAATGTTAATTGTCTCTGGCTCTATAAATGGTTCGTCGCCTTGTATATTAATGATAATATCAAAACCAGGATTGTTTTCGGATACTTCGGCACAACGATCAGTTCCGCTCTGATGTTCTGCTGATGTTAATTCTGCGAGGCCACCAAACTCTTTCACATGTTCCAGAATACGCATATCATCTGTGGCAACTATAACTTCAGAAAGTGATGTAGATTTTTTAGCCTGTTCATAAACCCGCTGAATCATGGATTTTCCTGCAATATCAACCAAGGGTTTTCCTGGGAATCGGGTAGAGGCAAATCTGGCAGGAATTATTCCAAGTATTTTCATTTATTAATGATAATTACAGTTAAGGCAACAATTGTAAAAATCAGCATCAATCCCCAAACCGCAGTTTTATGCGCAAAATTTAATGTCCAGCCCAATTTTACGAAACGTTTTAGAACTAATATCCGCTTATCATTTTTATTAAAATAGAAGATTCAGTATTCCCAGTTTTGGAGTTTGTCATCATCCATCTTAAATCAATTAAAACAAACCATGAATTTCTCTTTCTATACTTTGAATTACAAATCCAAGATCTTCCGGATTGTTGGCAAAATCAAGATTATCTTTATCCAGCACTAAAAGTTTTCCTACCGTGTAATTGTCAATCCAGTTTTTGTATTTCTCATTCAATTTAGATAAATAATCAATTCGGATACCTGCTTCATACTCACGACCGCGTCGTTGAATATTATTTACCAGAGTAGGTACAGATGCTTTTAAATAAATTAACAGATCCGGCGGTTTAATAAAAGAGGTGATATTATCAAAAATGGCTCTGTAATTTTCGTAATCACGCGAAGTCATTAAACCCATATCATGCAGATTTTCAGCAAAAATGTAAGCATCTTCATAAATAGTTCTGTCCTGAATAATATTCTGATTACTATTCTGAATTTCCATAATCTGCTGAAAACGATTATTCAGGAAATAAATCTGAAGGTTAAAACTCCATCGTTTCATATCATTATAAAAATCTTCCAGATAGGGGTTATTGTCTACCGCTTCAAATTGAGGTTCGTAACCTAAGTGTTTTGCCAGTAATTCTGTTAAGGTTGTTTTTCCGGCTCCGATATTCCCTACGATAGCAATGTGCATGAATTTATATTATATTTTATGAAGGTATTAAGTTTTTTGAGTTCTGTGAATTTATAACGCTCTAGTTTAGAAATTTCTGAAGCCAATAATTTCACGAACTTCCCGTATTGTTTTTGAAGCGCTTTCCCTTGCTTTAATTGCTCCATGACGGGCAACTTGTCTCAGGTAAGAAGTGTCGCCTGCGATATCGTTTATACGGCTTCGCATAGGTTCTGTAGCAATAACCATATCTTCTGCTAATTGCTTTTTAAAATCGCCGTAACGGATATTACAAGAGTTATATAATTGTTCAAAATGTGCCAGCGTACTTTCATCAGATACCACTTTCATCAGGTCGAATAAATTCTGTATTGCCTCAGCTTTAGGCTGATTTTCTTCTGTCGGTCCGGAATCTGTTACTGCCCGCATTACTTTTTTACGGATAATTTCCGGCGAATCTGAAAGAAACACCGCATTTCCTTCGCCTTCAGATTTTCCCATTTTTCCTTTACCATCCAAGCCGGGTATTTTAACCAGGTTCTGACTAAAATTAAACGCGTAAGGTTCAGGGAAAAATTCATTAGAATATAACCTGTTAAAACGATTGCCGAATGTGCGGGCCATTTCTAAATGCTGTTCCTGATCTTTTCCAACCGGAACTTTGGTTGCCTTATGAATTAATATATCCGCAGCCATTAAAACCGGATAAGTTAATAAACCTGCGTTCACATTGTCGGGATGTGATCTTACTTTATCTTTAAATGAAGTACTTCTTTCCAGTTCGCCCATATAGGCGTTCATATTCATGTACAAATAAAGTTCTGCAATTTCGGGTACATCAGACTGTATATAAATAGTGGCTTTTTCCGGATCGATGCCTGCCGCCAGATATTCTATTAAAACCTGTTTCACATTTTCATGCAAATCAGCCGGAGTTGGGTGAGTGGTAAGTGAATGATAATCAGCAATAAAGAAATAGCAATTAAACTCATTCTGCATTTGAACGAAATTTTTAACAGCTCCGTAATAATTTCCCAAATGCAATTTGCCGGTACTTCTAATACCACTTACAACAGTTTCCATAGCTGGCGAAAGTAAGTAATTTTTCTGAAAGGAATTATATTATAAGAGCAAGAAAACGGCCTTAACGCTACATAACAGGTATTTATTTATCTTGCAATAAAAAGCTATTTTTCTATTTTTGATAGATGAAAAGACTCCTTAAAAAAGCGCATCATTATTATTATCAGGCTGTAGTGGCATTGGTGTTTGTGGGTCTTTATCCGTTTATCTATATTTTTTCTAAAACTACTGTTCGTTTTAGAGGAATGAACCGCATGCGCTATTTTTTAAGCTTGTTTAGTTCTTCCCTTTCGGGGATATTTTACCGTTTTCATTATGAGCAGGAAATAGACTGGACAAAAAATTACATTATTTGTCCGAATCATACTTCTAATCTGGATATCAGCACGATCATTTTAATGACGAAAAGAAATTTTGCTTTTATTGGTAAGGATGAATTGTTGAATAATTTCGTAACCGGAATTTATTTCAGAACCATTGATATTCCGCTTAATCGCGATAGCAAATTTTCATCTTATAAAGCATTTAAAAGGGCCGAGGAATATTTAAAACAGGGAATTAATGTGGCAATATTCCCGGAAGGTTTAATTGCAAATGAATATCCACCCGAATTATATCCGTTTAAAAATGGTCCGTTTCGATTGGCTATCGAACAAAATATTTCAATTTTGCCGGTAACAATCTGCAATAACTGGAAATTGTTTTGGGATGACGGAACCAAATATGGAACAAAACCCGGAATTAGTCATGTGCATGTTCATAAACCAATAGACACTACCGAATTAACTATTGCAGATTCTGAAATATTAAAACAACAGGTTTATGATGTAATGGCCTTGAAATTAAAAAAATACAACTCTGATTTTAAATTTCCTGTCGTGAACAATGAGCCAGAAATAAATCCGGCAAATCCAATAAATCTGTAATCCATTTCCGACAGTATTTTTTATCTTGTAACATCTTCAACTATATTACTGTCTAAACTTCCAAAAAACATGAGCGAGAAACAACCTTTAATTTTAATAACAGATATAGGCAGAAAATATGTAATTGGATCTGAAACTATTCATGCGTTAAAATCTGTTACCTTAAATATTTTTAAAGGTGAGTTTGTGGCTTTGATGGGGCCTTCAGGTTCCGGTAAATCAACACTCATGAATATTCTGGGTTGTTTGGATACACCTACTAAAGGTGATTATATTTTGAACGGAATCCACGTAAGTGAAATGAGCGACAATGAACTTGCTGAAGTAAGAAATAAAGAAATCGGGTTTATTTTTCAAACTTTTAACCTATTACCACGATCTTCCTCTTTAGATAATGTGGCACTTCCATTGGTTTACGCAGGCGTAAGTCGCGAAGAGCGGGAAGACCGTGCTCAAAAAACACTGGAAAGCGTAGGTTTGGGAAACAGAATGGGGCATAAGCCTAATGAACTATCCGGTGGACAGCGGCAGCGTGTAGCTGTTGCCCGTGCATTGGTGAACAATCCTTCAATAATTTTGGCAGATGAGCCGACGGGTAACCTGGATACAAAAACTTCTGTTGAAATAATGGGACTTCTGGAAGATATTCATTCAAAAGGAAACACAATTATTATTGTAACTCACGAAGAGGATATTGCCCAGCATGCACACCGGATAATTAGAATGCGTGACGGATTGATAGAAAAGGATTATCTGAATGATCAGGTAAAAACGGTTTCGCCCCGGTTAGCCGATATGAATGAAAGCGGAGCTAACTTTGAGAATATTAAGTAATAATATTTTATTTCCAAGAATAAAGTTTACATCTATCCGGTTATCGGTAAAAAATCAATATGATTCTTGTTATTATAGAATTTTTGATACTTTGATAACGCATGAAAATTTATACTAAAACAGGTGACAAAGGATTAACGTCACTAATTGGAGGCACGCGTGTTCCAAAGCATCATTTAAGGATTGAAAGTTACGGAACAGTTGACGAATTGAATTCATACATTGGTTTAATCCGTGATCAAAGTGATGTAAAAACAGTAACTAAGGACCTGTTAAAAGAAATTCAGGATCGGTTATTTACAATCGGGTCGTCATTAGCCTCTGATCCTGAAAAGTCAAAAATGAAAATTCCGGATCTTTATGAGAAAGATATAGAACTTCTTGAAAAAGAAATGGATAGAATGAACGAGATACTTCCGGATCTAAAACATTTTATTTTGCCTGGAGGAAGTACCACCGTTTCCTATTGTCATATTTCCCGGTGTGTTTGCAGACGTGCTGAACGGATAACTGTACATCTGGCGGAAGATAGTTTTGTGGACGAAAAAATTACAATTTATCTCAACCGGCTTAGCGATTACTTGTTTGTTTTAGCAAGAATGATATGTTTTGATAGTTTAGTGCCTGAAAATCAATGGATTCCGAGAGTGTGATAAACATGTTGAAAGATTTTTTATAATCTTATTTAAATTATTATACTTTTGCCAAAAAAGTAATTAAAAAAATTCTGGATATATGTATTGGACATTAGAATTAGCGTCGCATTTAGAAGACGCTCCCTGGCCGGCAACTAAGGATGAGCTTATTGATTATGCAATTCGCTCCGGAGCTCCTGTAGAAGTTATAGAAAATCTGCAAGCTCTGGAAGATGATGGAGAGCCATATGAAAATATTGAAGAAATATGGCCTGATTACCCTACTAAGGATGATTTCTTCTTCAACGAAGACGAATATTAATAATAGCCCTGAACTTCAGGGCTATTTTATTTTAAGATCGTTTTTTTATTGCAGCGAAATTTTTTTTTACAATTTTTAAACAAATGGTATAGTTTTGGTATTTAAAAGGTAAATTAAATCATATCTCATTTAAACTTAAATCAAAAACCATGGGTAACTTACTTTATGTAATCGCTGTTATTTTAATCATTGTATGGATCTTTGGAGCATTTGTATCTCCATTTGGTGGAAACCTGATTCACATTTTGTTAGTTATTGCTATCATAGCAATTTTATTACGCGTAATCCGCGGAGGCACAATATAATTTTAATTCCAGCAATTAACAATCCGCTTTGGTTCTTCAAACATGGGATTACAGAGGATCTTTTATAACCATTAAATTTAAAATTAAAACTTAAAACTATGGGTAACTTATTGTATGTAATCGCTGTTATTCTAATCATCGTATGGATTTTTGGAGCTTTTGTTTCTCCTTTCGGAGGAAATTTGATCCATATCCTGTTAGTAATTGCAATTATCGTAATTTTACTTCGTGTAATTCGCGGCGGAACTGTCTAAGTTCTTAGAATAATTTAATCCGCATTAATTCAGAAATTGAATTAATGCGGATTTTTTATGCCTTTAAATATTCTCTAGGTATGCTTCGGCAAGAATCAGATCCTCCGGGAAAGTGATCTTAATATTTTTATAATCGCCAGAGATCATATTAACAGTTGTGCCTGATTTTTCTACAACAGAAGCATCATCTGTAAACTCATTTCTATACGTTTGCCTGTAAGCTTTATTTAAGAGTTTACTGTCAAATGCTTGTGGAGTTTGAACAAGGTAAATTTCATTCCTGTTAAGAGGGATAGAAATTTCTCCTGTTTTTTGTCTGACAGTTTCCTTACAAACTACAGCCGGTATAGCAGAACCATTACTTTCTGCACTATTAAAAATTTCTGTAATTAATTTATCCGAAATTATCGGTCTCACCGCATCATGAATTGCTACGATTGCTTTTCCTTTAATAGATTTTAAACCGTTTTTAACAGAAAAAAATCGTTGGCTGCCACCTTTAACCAGAGTGAACGGAATTTCAAATTTAAATTGCTTGCAAAGATCTTCCCAGTAATTGTGAAAATCTACATTTAAAACGAGAATTATCTCCGGATGTAAGGTTGAATTATGGAACGCTTCAATCGTATGCATTAATAACGGCCTTCCGTTAAGCAGTAAAAACTGCTTCGGAATATCAGATTCCATCCTGGAGCCGGAACCACCTCCAACAATTATAGCGTAGTATTTCATCACTCAGAAATAAAAAAAAGCTGATCCTGGTGGAGCAGCTTTTTTATCATCTATATTTTAGATTATCAGCATGGCATCGCCATAACTGTAAAAACGATATTTTTCTTTAACCGCCACTTCGTAAGCGTTCATTACATTTTCATAACCTCCAAATGCTGCAACCATCATTAATAAGGTTGATTGTGGAGTATGGAAATTGGTAACCATTGAATTAGCGATGCTAAACTCGAATGGTGGGAAGATGAATTTGCTTGTCCAGTCATTTGCCGGTTTTAATATATGACCGGCAGAAACTGCAGATTCAATAGCACGCATTGATGTTGTACCAACAGCACAAACTCTTCTTTTTTCTTCAATTGCATGATTTACAATATCCGCATCTTTTTGGTTGATAATAAACTGCTCCGAATCCATTTTATGTTTGGTAAGATCTTCAACCTCCACGGCACGGAAAGTTCCTAAACCAACGTGTAAAGTAACTTCAGCAAAATCAATTCCCTTAAGTTCTAAGCGTTTCATCAATTCTCTGCTAAAGTGTAAACCAGCAGTTGGAGCCGCAACAGCGCCTTCGTTTTTCGCGAAAATGGTTTGATATCTCTCTTTATCTTCCGCAGTTGCTTTACGCTTAATATATTTTGGAAGTGGAGTTTCTCCTAAAATTTCAATGTTCCTGCGGAATTCTTCATCAGTACCATCAAATAAGAAACGAATTGTTCTTCCGCGGGAAGTAGTATTATCTACAACTTCTGCAACCAAAAGATCTTCATCACCAAAATATAATTTGTTTCCAACACGTATTTTACGTGCAGGATCTACTAAAACATCCCAAAGACGTAATTCTTTATTTAATTCGCGAAGTAAAAAAACTTCAATAGTAGCACCGGTTTTTTCTTTATTACCATATAAACGGGCAGGAAAAACTTTGGTGTTATTTAAAATCATCACATCTTTCTCTTCAAAATACCCTAAAATATCTTTGAAAATTTTATGTTCTATAGCTCCTGTTTTCTTGTCAAGTACCATTAGACGTGCTTCATCACGGTTTTCTGCAGGATTATGTGCTATTAAAGATTCGGGTAAATCAAATGTGAATTGAGATAATTTCATAATACGGTTTTATTCTTTAGAGGGCGCAAATTTACTAAAATATATTTGTAATAAGTAAATGCGGTTTCTTTAGATTTTGTTTACATTTCAGTTAAATAATAAAGGATTTTAATTAGCTGTAACGTTTTAATTTTCTGGAGGTCTAAAGTGATATGATATTTTTTAAACTGCTTAAAGAAAGCTTCAATTTTGCATCCGAAGCTTTAAGTCAAAATAAACTCCGTACAATCTTGTCGTTGCTGGGTATCACAATCGGTATCATGACAATTATCGGGGTTTTTTCGGCGGTAGATACTTTGCGGAATAACCTACAAAGCAGCGTTGAAAAATTAGGCAGTAATACTATTTATGTTCAAAAATGGCCCTGGGAATTTGGTGGTGATTATCCCTGGTGGAAATATTTACGCCGTCCAAATCCACAAATAAAAGATTATGAGAAGCTTAGAGACAGAATAGAAGGCGCCGAGGGTGTGGCTTTTGAAGTTTGGATCGGGAATAAAGTAATTAAATACAAAAGTAATAGTGTAGAAGGAGCGCAACTTGCAGCTGCTTCTTATGATTACTATAAAACAAGAATTTTTGATTTTGATGATGGAAGATATTTTACAGAATCCGAATCTAAGGCCGGTACTGCGGTTTCAATAATTGGTTATTCCATTGCAGAAGGTCTATTTCCCAATGAAAATCCGGTAGGGAAAACGATCAAAGTTTTAGGCAGGAAGGTTACTGTGATAGGCGTTTTTGCTAAAGAAGGAGAAGATATTTTAGACGTTTCCGCCGATAAAACTATTTTGCTGCCAGTAAATTTTGCCCGAAATGTGATAGATATTGAAGATGATCGTTATGGTCCACAAATTACCGTGAAAGGAAAAGAAAATGTGACAGTTGCCGAACTGGAAAGCGAATTAAGGGGATTAATGCGCTCACTTCACCGGATTAATCCACGTGATGAAGACGATTTCGCTTTAAATAAATCAACAATTTTATCAGCTCAGCTCGATCAGATGTTCGGAATTATTGATTTTGCCGGGGCATTCATTGGTGGATTTTCAATTCTGGTAGGAGGTTTCGGTATTGCAAATATCATGTTCGTTTCTGTAAAAGAGCGCACAAACATTATTGGAATTCAAAAATCTTTGGGCGCCAAAAACTATTTTATCATGTTGCAATTTCTTATTGAATCTGTATTGCTTTGCCTGATGGGAGGAGTAATCGGATTGGGAATTGTTTACATTCTGGCGTATGTCAGCAAAACTTTTTTCGATCTGAACATTATTGTGGATATGGGAAAAGTGATATTAACGCTAATTCTTTCCACCCTAATTGGATTAATTTCCGGATTTATTCCGGCATTTATGGCCGCGAGACTCGATCCGGTAGAGGCGATAAGAAGTAAATAATTAGAAAGACAATTGTAGAACGGGTTAAATAAATGTTTAATCCATCAGACTGCCCGCTTCGCTTGATAAAAGTTCGTAGGATATTGGCACAACACCAATCTGTTCGCAAACTAAGCCTCCGGCCAGATTGGCTAAAGCCGAAGTTTTAAATTCATCCATGCCAGAAGCTAGGCAAAGTGCAGCGGTGGAGATAACTGTATCACCGGCTCCTGAAACATCTGCAATATTGCGAATATGCGCCGGAATAATTTTCTGTCCGTTTTCTGAACTAACAAAAACGCCTAATTCTGAAAGTGTAACCATCAGTATTTTAGCACCTAATTTTTCCTGTAAAAGATTTACCGCCGATTCAATTTCGTGTGGATTGCGTGGATCAATATCCATTTTCAAGCCTTCTTTTAATTCTTTAAGATTTGGTTTAAATAGGGTTACATTCTGATAGAAAGAAAAATTGCGTTTCTTAGGATCAACAACTGTAATTATATTTTTTTGATTGGCGATAGTTACAATTTGCCAGATCAGGTCTTCAGTAATTACGCCTTTATCATAATCCTCAAAAATAATAGCGTCAACTTTTTGAGAGATAATAATTTTTGTAATTCTTTCAATTAATAGGTTGGATGAATTTTCTGAAATGTTTTTATCTGTTTCAGAGTCAACCCGAACAATTTGCTGATTATGTCCGATTACCCTGGTTTTTACAGTTGTTATCCGATGCTCTTCCTGAATAATTCCCTCTGAATTTAGTGTTTGATTTTTTAATAAATTTAAAAACTCAGTTCCATCAGCATCATTTCCAATAACGGAACAAATAATTGGATTTGCTCCTAAAGCCTGAATGTTTAAAGCAACATTTGCGGCTCCGCCCAAACGATTTTCCTTTTTATGTATAGATACGATTGGCACCGGTGCTTCCGGCGAAATCCGCTCTACTTTCCCCCATAAATAAGTGTCCATCATCACATCTCCGATAATGAGAATGTTCAACTGGTTAAATCGGCTAAGGAGATTATTCATTTAAAAAGAGTTATGAAAGTTCAGAAAGCGCCTTTTTTATTCTTTTGATCGCTTCAATTAAGCGTTCTTCAGATGCGGCATAAGATATTCTTACTGAATATGGATCTCCAAATGCTTCGCCGGTAACAATGGCCACATGAGCAGAGTTCAAGATATAAATACAAAGGTCACTGGCAGATTCAATCAATAGTTCGCCATGTTTTTTACCAAAATATGCCCTAACATCCGGAAAGAAATAAAATGCTCCCTGTGGTAGATTCGTTTTTATTTCGGGAATATCCTGTAAAAGATCATAAACCACATCTCGGCGATTTTTAAAGGCATCACGCATTTCATGAACGCTTTCCAGACCATTTTCATAAGCGGCCAAAGCTGCTCTTTGTGAGATAGAACAAGTTCCTGATGTTATCTGACCCTGCATTTTCTCGCAAGCCTGGGCTATTGATTTGTTTGCCGCCAAATAACCAATACGCCAGCCAGTCATCGCGTAAGCTTTAGAAAAGCCATTTATAATAACTACACGATCTTTAATATTTTCGAACTGGGCAATAGATTCATGATGTTCAATAAAGTTTATGTGCTCATAAATTTCATCAGAAATGATATAGATCTGAGGATATTTTTCGAATACTTTAGCCAGCGCTGCCAATTCCTTGCGGTTATAAACACTTCCGGTGGGATTGCAAGGTGAAGAAAAAAGAAAAAGCTTTGTTTTTTCTGTAATAGCTTGCTCCAGTTGCTCCGGACTAATTTTAAATTCATTTTCTACCGTTGCCGGGATGAATACAGATTTTCCTTCGGCCAGTTTTATAACTTCAGAATAGGATACCCAATAAGGAGTTGGCACAAGTACTTCATCTCCCGGATTGACGAGGCACATTACTGCATTGGCAATAGCTTGTTTTGCACCGGTGCCAACCACAATTTGGTCAAAGCCATAATCTAGATTGTTTTCTCTTTTTAGCTTCGCTGAAATTGCTTTACGCAGTTCAGGGTAACCGGGAACGGGAGTGTAATAGGTGTAATTTTCGTCCAAAGCCTTTTTTGCGGCTTCTTTTATAAAATCAGGCGTATGAAAATCGGGCTCTCCAAAACTTAAATTAATTACATCTACACCTTTTGCTGCTAACTCTCTGCCCATTTTAGCCATTTGGATTGTTTGGGATTCAGAAAGCTGGTTTATTCTATCAGATAATACTGTCATAATAATTCGGCGAAAAACAAATATATAAACCTGAGTTTAAAGCAAGGTTAAAAAATTTATTAAAAAGCCCGAAATGTAGAACTAAATAGTAATTCCTAAACCGTATTATATAAATTTGCGGTCAAGCAAAACTCTGTGCAGCCACAAAAAAAAATAATTCTGATCTCTTTAATTGTTGGTATCGTACTGATGCTGGCAAAATTCACAGCTTATTTTCTTACTTCATCTAACGCAATACTAACCGATGCTGCAGAAAGTATTGTTAACGTTCTGGCCAGTTCCTTTGCATTTTACAGTATTTATTTAGCGGCACAGCCAAGAGATTTAAATCACCCGTACGGGCACGGAAAAGTTGAGTTCTTCTCTGTTTTTGTGGAAGGAAGCTTGATTTTACTGGCAGGTATTATTATCGTTTTTAAATCAGCTTTCAATATTTTATATCCGCACGAAATTCAATTTTTAATTGATGGAGCAATTATAATTGGAATAACGGGTGTCATAAATTACATTTTAGGATTTTATCTCATCAGACAAAGTGAAAAATATAACTCCTTAACTTTGTATGCAGATGGTAAACATTTAATGACTGATGCTTATACAAGTGCCGGTCTAGTTATAGGATTATTGTTGATCTACTATACCGGAACACTCTATCTGGATAGTATTCTTTCTGCAGCTTTAGGAATTTTTATCATCTATAATGGCTATAAACTGATCAGAAAGTCTGTAGGAGGTTTAATGGATGAATCTGATTTTGATCTTATTGACGGAGTTATTTCTATATTAAATGAACATAGAAACGATTCCTGGATTGATATTCACAACTTACGGACACAACGGTACGGAAACGAACTGCATATCGACTGTCATTTAACGCTCCCTTATTATTTTGACCTGAACCGAGTTCACGAGGAAGTTTCAAAAGTAGACAGACTGGTAAATGAAAATGAAAGTCTTCCGGTAGAATTTTTTATACATGCCGATCCCTGCATACCACAATGTTGTCATTATTGCCGCATGGAAGATTGTCCTGTTAGGAGCGAAGCAAAGAGAATTGATATTGAATGGACGCCGGAGAAAGTGATCCGAAATCAAAAACATTATATCTGAAATGTATCCTTTTAATATACGCGTCTACGGTTTATTAATAAATGAGCACAATCAAATCCTGATAAGTGATGAGGAAGAAGTGGGTTTTAGGTTCAGTAAATTTCCAGGCGGTGGACTTGAATACGGAGAAGGTTTACTGGAAGCGCTAAAGCGCGAATTTATAGAAGAATGTAATACTGAAATTGAAGTTACCGACCATTTTTACACTACTGATTTTTTTATAAAATCTGTATTTAATGAAAGTCAGGTGATCAGCATCTATTATTTTGTAAAAATAATTGGAGAAATGAATTGGGTTTGCAGCGATATTCCTTTCGACTTCAACATCAATAATGATATTTTACAATCTTTTCGCTGGAAAAATATAGATGATTTAACATTGGAGGAACTTACATTTCCAACCGATCAAAAAGTTGTTGAACTTTTAAAAATAAAATGGCAGAAAAAAGCTTAAGTGAAAGGGATCAGGCAGTTATCTGGCATCCTTATACCCAAATGAAAACCACAGGTTTACCTATCGGGATTTTAAAAGGTGAAGGCGTTTATTTAATTGCTGATGACGGTACAAAATACCTGGATGCAATTTCCTCCTGGTGGGTAAATATTCACGGTCATGCACATCCGTATATTGCCGAAAAAGTTGCAATTCAGTTGCAAACTTTAGAGCATGCAATTTTTGCAGGTTTCACGCATCCTTCAGCAGTTATTCTCGCTGAAAGACTTTTAAAAATAATTCCCGATAATCAGCAGAAGGTTTTTTATTCTGATAATGGCTCTACCGCCGTTGAAGTTGCACTTAAAATGGCGCTTCAGTTCTGGCAAAATAATGGGGAAAATCGCTTAAAAATCCTCGCCTTTAATAATTCTTACCATGGCGATACATTTGGAGCAATGTCTGTCAGTTCACGAAGCGCATTTACAGAACCTTTTGAAAAGTTATTATTTGAGGTCGAATTTATTGATGTTCCTGTTAAAGAAAATTTAGAAGATTTAAAAGCCAAAATCTCATCACTAAAAAATGACCTTGCAGCATTTATTTATGAACCTTTAATTCAGGGTGCCGGAGGGATGCAAATGTATAATGCGGCAGATATGGATGAATTAATTTCACATTGTCGCGATGAGGGTGTTTTGTTAATCGCTGATGAAGTAATGACCGGTTTTGGTCGTACGGGAAAACTTTTCGCATCAGAGTATATGGCCGTTAAACCAGATATGATGTGTTTTTCTAAAGGAATTACCGGTGGAACCATGGCTTTGGGTGTTACAACCTGCACAATTGATATTTTTAATGCTTTCCTTTCGGATGATAAATTGAAAACCCTTTTTCACGGGCATTCCTTTACTGCAAATCCGGTTGCCTGTTCTGCGTCAATTGCCAGTATGGATATCTTGGAAATGCCGGAAACCATGGAAAATATCAAGCGGATTGAGCAAAAACATAAACAGTTTGCGGAGAAAATAAAACATCACAGCAAGCTGAAAAATATCCGGCAAACGGGAACTATCATTGCGCTTGAATGGAAAACAGAAGAAGGAACATCATATTTTAATGAACTTGGTGGAAACCTCTATAAATTTTTTCTTTCCAGACAAATAATACTCAGACCTTTAGGTAACATTATTTACATTTTACCTCCTTATTGCATTACAAATGATGAATTGGACTACATTTACGCAAATATTGAAGAGGCATTAGATCAGTTTTAAAATGGAATTTCAGGAAATACTTTCGGCAATAATTGCAGATAATCAACTACATGCAAAATGGTTAAATACGCTTTCGCTGATGGAAAATACCGGAGCCCGGAAAATTTCTGCAAGCGAACATAAAACAGATGTAACTCTGATCATTTTAAAACACGCCGCAGAAGAACACCGTCATGCTTTCTATCTGAAAAAACAAATCGCAAAAGTTGGCGAAAATCTTTGTCCGACCTATCATTCTGACTTTTTAATTGCTCCGGCACAAAGCCGTTATTATTTAAACATGCTTGATGTTGAAGTATGTAAATATTTAAAATCGGAACTTGGATTATCTGGCAATGAGCTGAAATTTGCAGCTTATCTTTTAGTTACTTACGCCATAGAGGTTCGTGCGGATGAACTTTATCCAATATATCAATCTGCGTTAGATGCTGCTGGATCAAAAGTAAATGTGAAATCAATTATTCTGGAAGAAGAAGGTCATCTGGAAGAAATGTTAAGTCAGTTGCAAAATTTCTCTCCCGAGTGGAAAACTTTCGCAGATAAATCTGTTGAGTTTGAAAGCCGTTTATTTAACGAATGGGTTGAAAGTCTGGAAGCGGAACTAGAATACGCTGATTAGTAGTCAATATATTCCTGAAAAACTTGTTGCATATACGCTTTGCCGTATTTTTCTAATTCAGCAGCTTCAGTTTTTTTGGTTGAATCTTTCAAGAAAATTATTTTTTTAGAAATATTATCTACCGAAACAACCTGATCATTTTTCGCGAAACCGAAACCGTTATCCCAATCAAAAAAACTAAAACCTTGAGTTGCCGGGTTTAAAAGATCCTGACTCCAATGAAATTTCTCTGATGAAATATTTAGCTGAGCCAACAAAGTTGCAGCAATATCTGTCTGGTTTCCAACTTTAGAAATTGTTTTTCCACGATATTCATCTTTCAAAGCATCCCCAAAAAATAATAATGGAATCCGAAAACGTGCCGGATCGTAATTTTCATACAGATTTTTTGGTAAACGATGACCGTGATCTGCAACTATGACAAACAAGGTGTTTTTATACCAGGATTTATTTTTCACACTTTCTAAATAGTTTCCCAAACTTTCATCCGTATAATAAGCCGTGCTTCTAAATTTATCAGACATGCTTTCTCCCGGGAAATGTGATTTTCCTGGTAACTGGAAAGGTTCATGATTCGTTAATGTCATTAATGTGGAGAAGAAGGGTTGTTTTTGTTCTCCCAGTTCTTCAGCATTTTTTTGAAAAACTATATGATCAAATGCTCCCCAAGAGCTCAAATCTGGACTATTGAAATCTTTTATGTCTACTAATTTTTGAAATCCATGCGTCAGGACAAAAGATTTAATGTTGAAGAACTCACTTTCGCCTCCATAATAAAAAGACGTATGATAACCATTTTGAGCCAGAATTTGTGGTATAGCCGGTAATTTCTCCTGTTTCTCGTTAATTTTCATGATGCTTCTGGTAGCTTGCGCCGGAAAAGCACTCAGAACTGCAATTATTCCTTTATCGGTTCTATCGCCGGAGGCGTATATATGATCGAAAAATAAACCCTGATCTATTAATTTTTCCAATTGGGGAGAAACACCCTTTTCTCCGCCAAGCCGTTCAACCAAATCTGCAGTAAAGCTTTCCAGAATAATAAATACCACATTTGGGTTCTGGATTTTTAAAATCTGCTCAGTTTTTTCTGTAGGTGATTTGTACAATTCAGCAACTAATTTTTCAGCAGAATCTTTTGGAAAATATTTGTACGGGTTATCATTTACATACCTGTTATTTAAAACGTCATGAACTAAATTCCATTCTGTATTTATGGCCGAATGATTTAAAAAGGGTTTTTCAGAAAAGTACGCCATACTTTGATTGATGGGAGAAGTGCCCAGACCTCCGCGGATGAAAAGAAATGTGATAGCTAAAAAGAAAATGCTTGCGATCAGCTTTTTCGATAAATGCATCTTCTCTTTAGGAATTTTGTAAATAATTAGCTTCCGCGAGATGAAATAGGAAATGAAAATAAAAATAAAAAATATAGAGAAGGAGGCTAAAATGGGGGAGGATGAACTTGATGCAATGGCTTCGCTTGTAGAATTAAACGCAAAATCCAAAGCTCTATAATTTAGTTTTGTGCCCCATTCGCGATAAATGTTGAAATTGCTAATAGTTATAAAAGAGAATATAACAATCCAAAATAGAACATAACTTTTAGCGTAAACAGGTTTAAGATTAAGCTTAGGGAAACACCATAAAACAATGAATATCAATAAAGGGATTAACGAAATGTAACCCGTCATGGAGGCATCCAGTCTTAATCCGTAAAGTAAAGTTTTAAGAAATTCTAAAGTGCTAACTCCTTGTAATTTATCAGGAAAATAGGTGAGGAAAATTATCCGGTCGATTAGAAAATATATAAGCCAGAAGGCGAAAAACCGCGATAAAATAAAAAAGCTTTTTAACATCGCCGCAAGTTAAATAAAAGCGACAATGTTAAAAAGCTTTAAAATGTGGTGAATTGAAATTAACGTTTGCCGCTCATTTGCATCAATTGATCAAAAGTGATTTCTTCATAATCTTTAGAAGCGCTAAAAGAACCCGCCGGAACAGGAGCAGTGTTGATTTCTTTCATGGTTGCTTTTAAGCTTAATCCGTTCATGTATGAAGTGAATTCTACAGGTACTCCATAGCTTTCTTTATAAAAACGAGTTAATGAATTTGGTGTGATCTCAATATCTTTTGTGAACCAGGCCACAGAATTCTGATTGCTTTTTTTCTCATTAACCTCATATTTCAGAGTTTTGTAACCTGCAATTGTTTTGGTTTCTGTGCCAGCTTTTAACGTGAGTTCAGGCATTTTGTCAAGCATTTTATCCTGATCATCCGGAGTAAATATCACGGAAAACTTCTTGCCCATCATCGGGATATCCAATAACATTCTTTCATATTCCTTTTTAGAATTAAGAATAGAAGTGCTGCTAAACATAGAAGATTCTGACTTTAAACTTGATGAATCTCCTTTAAAATAAACCTTCATTTGTGTAGGTAAATTAGCAGCCATAGCTTGCATTTGAGGGGGAACCGTCCATTCGACATCATAAATAATAGTTCCTTCGGCAATTTTATTTTGAGCAAAAACAACTGAAGAGGTCAGAAGTAAAGCCATATAAATCATTATTTTTTTCATATCTGTTTTTTATGTTTTTAGCTGATTAATTATTTTTTAGAATAAGTCTGCAAATTAAAAATTTCTAACAAATCCAAAGATTTTAAAATGCATTATAACTCCGACGCTATAAATTAATAGTTGTTACCCGATGAGAAAAATATTGTAAAGAAAAGCACATTAATTAATAATTAAATTGATGTGCATGAAATATATGATTATCATTTTATTATTATTTAGTAATAAGGCCAGTGCGCAGTTCAATTCTGGCGCCCGATTTACAGGCATGGCTTTAAGCGGTGTTTCTTTACAGGATATTTGGTCATTACATTCAAATCAGGCAGGAATAGTAACAATTAAAAAAACTGCTGTTGCAATAGCTTATGAGAAACCTTTTGCAGATCAGGAGCTAAATTCTCAATCCATTATATTAGTTCAACCGATTAAAAAAGTGGTTTTAGGAATCGGATTTCAGAAATATGGTTTTTCAGAATATCAGCTTTTAAAAGCAGGCTTTACAATTGCCCGAAATTTCGGCCCTGATGTTTCCGTTTCTTTGACTTTTAATTATCATGAATTGAAAATATCCGGATACGGGAATGCAAATGCTTTTACACCAGAAGTGGGTTTTCAATATCAATTGAATGAGAAAATTAGATTAGGAGCTCATATTTCAAATCCTGGGAATGGTGGTTTTGGGAAAAATATTGAAGCGGACCTACCTGTAATATTAGAGTTTGGCGCTTCCTGGAAGTTTACTCCAAAAGTAATGATCGCGGGAGCTATAACTCAATACAATAACTCTTCTGCAGAAGTAAAATTAGGTCTGGAATATATGATACTTGACTGGCTGGCACTCAGAGGAGGATTTTCGGCCGATCCGTCAAAGCAATATGCAGGCTTTGGGATCAACTACCAAAATTTACGTTTTGACGTTGCGGCCGGTTCCAATCCCGTAACAGGTTATTCCCCTCAAATAGCTCTTGGCTATGAGTTTTAAATCCGGAATTATGCTATTCATTTTAATATTTCCTTGCGGGATAACATCTTCACAAACGACTAGTAATACAATTGTAAATCAGTTAATAGAAGAACTGGCAGAAAATAATGATGAGGATGTTGATTATTCTGAATTAATTGAACGCCTGAATTATTATCTAAAATTTCCAGTTGAGATCAATAAAATAAATTATGATCAATTAAAAGATCTGTTTTTTTTAAGTCCGGTTCAAATCAATAATTTTCTGAATCATAGGTTAGAGAATGGAAAATTAATTGATCTGTTAGAGCTTCAAAGCATTGATGGTTTTGAGTTGCCAGATATTAAAAGACTTTTAAATTTTGTTTATCTGGCTCTGCCTAATTCTTTAAATAAGATATCAGCGCAAGCCTTATTAAAGCAGGGAGATAATGAATTAATGGTTCGCTATTCTCAAGTTTTACAAATACAAAAAGGATATTCAATTTCTGATACTTCTTCAAGATCCAGATATTTAGGGTCCCCTCAAAAAATGCTTTTTAGGTACAGGTATAATTATGGAAGGAATATTTCTGCTTCATTAAATCTTGAAAAAGATGCAGGAGAACAGTTATTCGGAACTTTAAATCAACCATTTGATTTTGTTTCAGGGAATATTACTTTCAAAAATATCGGGAAATTTTCAAAAATAATTCTCGGCGATTATTCCCTGCAATTTGGACAGGGATTAGGTATTTGGACAGGTTTAAGTTTTGGAAAAGGAGCGACTGTTACGGGAATAGCAAAACCTGATTTTGGTTTAAAAGCCTATACATCTTTTAATGAATATTTATTTTTCAGAGGAGTAGCCGCAAGTTTAGATTTAAAAAGTTTCAGATTAACGGGATTTGTATCCTACCGGAAATATGATGCAAGTATTTCCAGTCCTGATTCAATCACCCAATCCGAAATTAATTCTCTCTCAATCAGCGGCTATCATCGGACTTTAAATGAAATCAATAACCAAAACTCTGTAAATGAATTTTTAGTTGGAAGTAATTTACAGCTTCGGAAAAAGAATCTGAGAATTGGTTTAACAAGCTATCAAAGCACTTTCAATAATAGTTTTTCTCAGGGTAATTCTCTTTACAATCAATTTGAATTGGCCACTAAATCCATATTTAATAACAGCCTTTATTATGCTTATAATTTAAAAAACACTTATTTTTTTGGCGAGCTGGCCAATACTTTGCATCAAGGTTCGGCCTATTTAATTGGAGCAATTTCAAGCATTTCTCCTCAGGTAACTGTTGTTTTATTTCACCGGAATTATCAGAGACATTATCAATCCTTATACAATCAGGCTATTTCTGAATCAAGTAAAGCAGTTAATGAGAAGGGCTTTTATTCAGGTATCACTATAAAACCGGATACAAAATTTGAGTTTAATGCTTATGCAGACGTTTTTAAATTTCCCTGGCTAAAATATTTTACCGATTCGCCTTCAAAAGGTTATGAATTGCTATCCCAATTGACTTATACACCTAATAAAAAATTTAAAATTTATGGACGAGTTAAAAAAGAGGTTAAGGAAGAAAATGCGGAGGTTATAAATTCTGTTCATGAAGTTTTTCCATACAGTAAATTGAATTACCGGTTGGAGATTAATTACAAAATAAATTCTTCTCTAACTTTTAGAAACAGATTTGAGTGCAGCCATTATCAGAAATCCGCGGATAATCAAAAAGGTTTTTTGGCTTATCAGGATATTATTTATGATCCTCTGCAAAGCAAATTTTCTGGAAATATGCGTTTTGCAATTTTCAATACGCCCGGATATGATTCAAGGATTTATGCTTTTGAAAATGATGTTTTATACAGTTATTCCATTCCCGCTTTTCAGCATCAGGGAACGAGATTTTATTTAAATACCCGATATACGCTAGCTAAAGGAATAGACTTTTGGGCAAAATATGGCATAACTCATTACTCAGATTTGGATGTAATAGGATCGGGTTTGGAAGAAATAAAAGGTAAAAACAAGTCGGAAATCAAATTTCAAATCAGATATAAATTTTAATATGTTTTTTAAAGGCGAAATCCCGTTTGTAAGGTTCTTACTTCCATTTATTATAGGAATTGCTTTCGCATTAAACTATAATGTTGTAATGCGATTCTCCTACTACTTTTTTGCTTTATCCACACTTTTTGCATGTCTTATTTTTTTGAATTTCAACTATAAAAACTGGTCGATATTCAAGTCGAAGTGGCTTCCCGGATTATTAATCTATTTCTTTTTAATTGGGGTGGGTTTTTCTTCAGTAATTCTGAGGAAGGAAATAAATAATTCCAAACATTTTAGTCATAATAGTGGAAATGCTTTAGTGGTAAATGTAATTTCTGCACCTAAAATAAGTAACGATATCGCTCGGTTTCTTGTTGAAAGCAAGCAAATTATCTCGCTGGGTAAGTCAGTTCCCGTTTCTGGAAAGTTATTACTTGCATTAAAAATTGATTCGTTAAAGCCACTTTCAATTAAATATTCTGACCAGCTTTTAATTGATAACCAGTTTACAGAAATTGAGCCACCCTATAATCCGCAGGAGTTTGATTACAAAGCGTTTTTGGCAAATCAACAAGTTTATCACCAGGCATTTATAAATCAGCGGCAAGTATATATTATTAAACATGATGCCGGAAACAGCTTACTAAATTTTGCCATTGGGCTGAGGAAAAAGTTGGTAGACAAAATTCAGAAATATTTCCCCGACAAGGAATCTGCTGCAATAGCCTCCACTTTAATTTTGGGTTATCGGGCAGATTTAAGTCGCGATGTTATTGATATATTCTCAAAAACCGGAACGATGCATGTACTTTCCGTATCCGGAATGCATGTTGGAATTGTATTTCTGCTGCTCAGTTTCATACTCGCTCCCTTACAAAAAAGCAAAAAATTAAATCTGATCAGAATATCCATTTTCATTTTTTCTATTTGGTTCTACGCCTTAATTACTGGTTTTTCACCCTCAGTCTGCCGGGCAGCAGCCATGCTTACATTTATAATTTTGGGTAAGGCTATTAACCGGAAACAGAATTCCTTCAATTTACTGGCAATTTCGGCTTTGCTGTTATTGCTGATAAATCCATTTTATTTAATGGATGTTGGGTTTCAGCTTTCTTATCTCGCTGTTGCCGGGCTCATTTACCTTCACCCAAAAATTTATCACTCAATTAATTTTTCCAATAAAATCGGAGACTTTATCTGGAATTATACTTCTTTGTCTTTCGCAGCTCAGCTCGCTACTTTTCCCATCAGTATTTATTATTTCCACCAGTTTCCGCTGTATTTTTTACTTAGTAATTTGTTTATCGTAATTCCGGTTGCCTTAATTATGTACACAGGAATTGCCTTTCTATTTATTCCTTTTGAAATAATTCTGAAGCCTTTGGGCTGGCTGATCAATCAAATGATATTAATAGTTAGTAAGGTTTTATTTTTTATCGAAAATCTACCTTTTGCAAGTTTAGGAGGTTTATGGATCAGTACGTTTCAGTATATATTGATTTATTTGATTATCGGATTACTTACATTTTTTATAATCAGCAAAAATAAAAACGCTTTTAAACTGCTATTAGTTATAGTTTTAATTTTCTGTATGACCGTTTCTTTTAAAACCTACCGGGATTTAAACAGGAAAGAACTGATATTTTATAGTTTAAGAAAAAATGCGGGTTTGGCATTTATTAATCAGAATAAGTCTGTATTGATGTGTGATTTATTGGCTGATGATAAAACCAAAGATTTTTCAGTTCAGCCTTCGCTGGAAAGCAGAAATGTGAAGTCTACAGAATATACTAATTTTAACCAAATGGAAAATCTGGCTCAGTATAAATGTTCTGAGAACTCCTATCAATTTGCTAATTATAAAATTTTCAGGCTTGACCGAAAATTTAATCAAACCATATTTCAGCATAAATTAAAAGTTAATGCATTGATGATCAGCGGAAATCCGAAGATTAATTTAGGACAGGTTTTAAATGATATCAGTTGCGAGGTGTTACTTTTAGAAGCTACCAATCCGGATTATAAAAATAAGATTTGGAAAAGTATTGCTGACTCTGTTGGTAAAAAGTGCTATATCTTAAAGAAAAATCCGGCTTTAATTATTAAACTTTAGATATTCCAATAGATTTGCTTAAAATTAAGAAAGCTAAATTTTGAGATTTAAAATAAAAATATGTCTTTAGTTGAATTTGAGGAGATAAACCGGGTTGCATACATAACTTTGAACCGACCGGAAAAGAGAAATGCCCTAAATCCGGAATTGGTTGAATTGCTTGGCAAATGTTTTTTAAAGGCTAATTCTAATCCGGAAATAAAAGTGATTGTTTTGGCCGCCAATGGCGATGTTTTTAGCGCTGGTGCAGATCTGGCTTATTTACAGCAATTACAAAATAACTCTTTCGAAGAAAATGTGGAAGACTCCAATAATCTTAAAAAGCTTTTTTACAACATTTACACTTCATCAAAATTAGTTATCGCACAAGTTGAAGGTCATGCTATTGCAGGAGGTTGCGGATTAGCTTCTGTTTGCGACATTGTGTTTAGTGTCCCCCAAGCTAAATTTGGTTATACTGAAGTTAAAATTGGGTTCATTCCCGCTTTGGTTGCCTGTTTCCTGGTGAGGAAATTAGGGCAGGCACGCAGTAACGAACTATTATTAAGCGGTGAACTGATATATGCCGAAACCGCAGAAAAATATAATCTGATTAATTTTATTGTTGAAAAGGATAGTATCCGCGAAAGCGTAAAAAAATACGCCGAGAAAGCTGCAATTTCCGTTTCTGCACAATCTGTAGCATTGACCAAAGAACTGCTTAACATGGCCCAGAATTTACCACTCGAAGAGAGTCTTGAACAGGCGGTTTTAATGAACGCCAAAGCCAGAGCTACTGATGATTGTAAAAAAGGAATCTCTTCATTTCTAAATAAGGAAAAACTGGAATGGTAATAGCTGGTTAATACTCAGGTGTGCAAGCCGCATCTTTAAATCCTAAATTATGCCTGTTACTCCTAAAGAAAATGTGCCCTATGAAGTTTTTTTAATTGGAGATACAGGGAGCATCAACAGAACTAAACCGGATCCGGTTATGGAAATGCTGAAAGCTCATTGTGATGTGAATCAGCAATCCACCATTTTGTTTTTAGGAGATAATGTTTACCCGCGTGGGCTTCCTGCAAAAGATCATTTATTAAGAAAAGAAGCTGAAGGGACTTTAAATGCTTACAAAACGGCATTAAAAGATTATCATGGCCGGATTTTATTTATTTCTGGAAATCACGACTGGAATAAGGGGAGAAGAGACGGTTATGAATATGTTTTAAGACAGCAGGATTACCTGGATAAACTTTTCAACACCCGTGTCATGTTTCCTTTAAATGGCTGTCCTGGACCAAGCGAAATAAATATCAACGAAAATCTGACGCTTGTTTTAATCAATACCCAATGGTGGTTACAATCCGGATTCAGGCCAGTTGGGCCGCAATGCGGATGTAATGTTAACAGTGAAGAAGAATTTTTTGCTAATTTAATAAGCGTTTTAGATAACAATAAAGGGAAGCAGATTATAGTTGCCGGTCATGCGCCGGTTTACAGTTATGCCATACACGGCGGTCGTTATAAATTCAGGCATCATATTTTTCCGATGACCATTTATCATAAGAAAGCGTATGTACCCTTGCCTTTTATTGGTTCCTTGTTGCCACTTTATCGGAAATATTTTGGTGCCAAAGAAGATATAGCTCATCCAAGATACAGGCATCTAAGAAAGAAATTAAAGGAGATTTTTAAAGCCTATCCTGGATTAATTTATGCCGCCGGACACGAACATAATTTGCAACATATATCCAAAAATAATAATCATTTTATTATTAGCGGTGCCGGTTCAAAATTGAAATATGTTTTGAATGAAGGGAAACATTTACGTTTCGGAATAAAAGCAAAAGGTTTTTTCAAGATACGGTTTGAGGGAAATGCTTGTGCTTTTTTATCAGCCTGGATTTTAGATCCCGGACATGAAAAAGGCAAAATGGTTTATGAGGAACAGCTTTATTAATTATTTGCTGGAAGTAAAACCTTTAAAGCTTGATGCATAATTTCTGCTTTAATATCTTTTACCTTACCAATTATTTCTCCGTCAATTTGTAATGTTGTTCTTCGGCTGCTGTGGATTTGAGCTTCTTTACATGATATTATTTCTATATAATCTGAAGTTAATAACGTATTTCTGAACATTTTCCAGGCTATGGAGAATATTTTAATATCCGGAAAAGGCTTTACAATTACCAGTTCAAATTTCCCGTCGTCAATTAAGCCATTGGGGTTAATTGTAGCACCTGTGCCGTATTTAGAAGCATTTGCAAAAGTTAATGAAACAACTTTTCTTTTGATCTCCGTTTGGTCATATCTGATATTTAGATAGTAATGTTTAAGAAGAAACATTTCGCCCAGTAATATTTTAGCATACGAAAACATTCCACGCTTTTTTTCCTGTTCAAAGCGCTTAACTATTCGGGCATTCAATCCCACATCACCTAAATGAATGCAAACTTTTCCGTTTATTTTAATGAGATCGATAGATTTGATAATGCCATTACCCAAAAGTGAAATTGCATCTTCCGGATTGTTGTTAATCTGAAGTTCACGTGCCATTCCATTAGCAGAACCCATTGGGATGATAAGTAATTGAATATCGCTGAAGGCAAGAATTTCTGCCAGCAAATTCACTGTACCATCGCCACCGGCTGCACCAACAATTTCCGGATTATAAGTTTTGATCTTATCCTTTATTTCCGCAACACAATTATCCCCTTCAATATGGTAAACATCATAATCAAATTTTAATTCTTCCGCTTTAGCGGATATTAATTTGTCGAGAATTTCTTTCGTTTCTGTACCGGAACGTGGGTTGATTACAAAAAGCACCTTCATATATATTCCGGGATCTATTTAATTATGACTAATTTATTTACTTATAGTTGCTCTTTAACCTCTAGCAAGAATTGTTTCAGCCTTTCTAATGAATCTATTACTTTTTGATTTTCTTTTACTTCGCCTTTATTGTTTTTCAGATAATCCTTTGCTCCATGCAATGTAAAACCCTTCTCTTTCACCAGGTTAAAAATGATCTTGAGATTCTCAACATCTTCGGGAGTAAATAGTCTATTGCCTTTTTTGTTTTTTTTAGGCTGAAGTATATCAAATTCCTTTTCGTAAAATCGTATTTGCGAAGCATTTACATCAAACATCTGGGTTACTTCTCCCATTGTATAATAAAGTTTTGTTATATCTCGATCCTTATAAGGCATATTTTAAAAATCTTGTGCTAAAATCTATAGCGTATTAATCAACGAATTGTTTTGTAAAGCTATTAATTTAAGAATTACAGCACAATTTTTAAATTCTGTGTGTTTAAATAAAAGTCTGTTTGTCTTTTCCAGCAGGCATGTTTACTTTCAATCAAAAAATTAACTTTGCACAAATAGTAATACAAGGATGACGACCCAAGAAATCAGACAAGCATTTTTAGATTTTTTCGCAAGCAAAGGACACCAAATTGTTCCTTCTGCACCAATCGTAATTAAAAACGATCCAACCCTAATGTTTACCAACGCCGGAATGAATCAGTTTAAAGATTTGTTCTTGGGAGATGCAAATATTAAATATTCACGTATTGCTGATACGCAGCGTTGCCTCAGGGTTTCTGGAAAACATAATGATTTGGAAGAAGTAGGAATTGATACTTACCATCATACCATGTTTGAAATGCTTGGAAACTGGAGTTTTGGTGACTATTTTAAAAAAGACGCAATAGCCTGGAGCTGGGAATTACTTACCGAAGTTTATCAAATACCAAAAGATAAATTATATGTAACGGTTTTTGAAGGCGATGAAAAAGAAGGTTTACCAAAAGATCAGGAAGCTTATGATTACTGGAAAGAATTTATTGATGAAGACCGGATCCTGCAAGGAAATAAAAAGGACAACTTCTGGGAAATGGGCGAAACCGGGCCTTGCGGTCCCTGCTCAGAAATACACGTGGATTGTCGCACTGACGAAGAGAAAAAATCAGTAGATGGAAAAACATTGGTGAACAATGATCATCCGCAGGTGATTGAGATTTGGAACAATGTTTTTATGCAATATAATCGCTTAAAAGACGGTTCATTGCAAACGTTACCCGCTCAGCATGTGGATACAGGAATGGGTTTGGAAAGGTTGGTGCGTGTTCTTCAGGAAAAAACCTCTAATTATGATACTGATGTTTTTCAACCATTAATTCAATTTATAGCTGAACATGCAAAAGTTAAATATGGCGAAGACGAAAAATTAGATATCGCCATGCGGGTTATGGCAGATCATATTCGTGCTATATCTTTCGCTATAGCGGATGGACAATTGCCGTCAAATAATAAAGCCGGTTACGTTATACGCCGGATTTTGAGACGTGCTGTTCGTTATGGATATACTTTTTTAAATTTCAAAGATCCTTTTTTAAACAAATTGGTTCCGTTATTATCAGATCAGTTTGAAAACGTTTTTCCCGAACTGGCAGCACAAAAAGATTTTGTCCTGAAAGTAGTTTTGGAAGAAGAAATATCTTTCCTTAAAACGCTGGCAACCGGAATTCAACGCTTTGAAAAGTATTCCGGAAACGGAAAAAATATTGAAGGTAGTTTTGCTTTTGAGTTATATGATACGTTCGGTTTCCCGATAGATCTTACCGAGTTAATGGCCAGAGAAAAAGGTTTGTCTGTTGATATGGAAGGTTTTGATTCAGAACTACAGAAACAAAAAACACGCTCTCGGGCAGCTACCGCGATAGATACCGGAGATTGGGTTATTGTAAACCAAGGTGATGAAGTTGAATTTACTGGCTACACTGAGCTTGAAACTGAATGTAAAATTTTGCGCTACAGAACAATAAGTGCTAAAGGGAAAGATCAATTTCAGATTGTTTTGGATAAAACTCCGTTTTATGCGGAAAGTGGTGGCCAGGTTGGTGATACCGGAAGACTGGAAGATCATTCCCGCTTATTTCAGTTTGAAGTAACGGATACACGGAAAGAGAATGGCCTGGTTGTTCATTACGTTGATATTTTGCCGGCTGATTTTGAAGGATCGTTTTGGGCTTTGGTTGATGAAGATAAGCGCCATTCTACAGAGAATAACCACTCGGCAACGCATTTGTTGCATGCTGCTTTAAAACAGGTTTTGGGCTCGCATGTAAATCAGAAAGGCTCGTTGGTAAATGCAGATTACCTACGATTCGATTTTTCGCATTTTTCAAAATTAAGTGCTGAGGAGATTTCTGAAGTTGAAAGTATTGTCAATAGAAAGATTCGTCAAAATATTAAATTAAAAGAGCAGCAGAACGTGCCTTACGAAGAGGCGCTACAATCTGGCGTAACAGCTTTATTTGGTGAAAAATATGGTGATCACGTAAGGGTAATAACTTTTGATGACCATTATTCTAAGGAACTTTGCGGCGGAACACACGTTCAGGCAACCGGGCAGATTGGGTATTTTAAAATAGTTTCTGAAAGTGCTGTAGCCGCCGGTGTAAGAAGAATTGAAGCTATTAGTGGAGATAAAGCTGAACAATATATTGTAGAGCAGCAAAAAGTGCTGTCAGAGTTAAGGGAATTATTAAAGAATCCAGGCAATCTGATTAAATCAGTTGAAAATTTGCTAGAGGAGAATTCCCGATTAAGGAAAGAAACAGAGAAAAGTACTTTAGAAAAATCTGCAGGCCTGAAAAATGAACTCGCTAAAAAGGCAGAAAACATAAATGGCGTTAACTTTATCGCCGAAAAAGTTGAATTGCCAAATGCGGATGCTATTAAGAATCTGGCTTTTGGGATTAAAGATCTGGTATCTGATCTGTTTTTGGTTATTGCCGCCGAAATTGACGGAAAGCCAAATTTAACCGTAATGGTATCAGATAATCTGGTGAAGGAAAAAGGACTTAATGCCGGATCAATTATTAGAGAACTTGCTAAAGAAATTAAAGGTGGAGGCGGAGGTCAGCCTTTTTATGCAACTGCCGGCGGAAAAGATGTAAGCGGTTTGGAATCTGCTTTAGCAAAGGCAAAAACATTCATTTCCTAAGATTGAATTTTGTTAAAAAAACTTATAATCGGTATGATTTGATTTTAACTTTTGGCTTTAATTTCACAACAGGCTTTACCGGAATTTTGTGGATTGTTTTAATTCCTCCCTTTTTTACCGGTTGAACAGTTTTTTTTTGAATTACCTTTTTACTCTGGATACGTTTATTTAAGACGGAATATTTGGGATCATTACTATCCTTAATGCATATCTGTTTGGAATATTTTGATTTAATATTATCATACTTCTCTTTATGCTCAATAAACTGCAAATAAGGTCTGGATGTGTTATTTAAAACTACTTTATAAGCTTTGTAAAGATCAAAAGAAATAGATTTTTGAGGAAGATGATTAGAAAAAATCCATCGACCGTTGCTTAGATAGATAAATTGATGTTTATCTACACTGTAATATGTTTGAATTCCGGGTATATAATAATAGTCCACATGACTAAATCCTACTGGGCCCCACAAGGGTTGTTTCTCAATATTAATTTTGACTTTTTCCTGTGCTCTAACATTAGAGAAAGGAAAAATTAGAATGGCAAAAGTTAATGCCAGCAATATATTTTTCATTATATATGGTATTAACACGTGTAATCCAAAGTCTGTGCCATGTTATTTTTTATTGCCATGGGTAATCAAATCCGCATTCCTGCATCAAATGATTATATTTGAAAAAATTGATTTAATAGCTTTAAAGCTGATAACCTGAATAATTTATTAGATAAATAATATTGTGAGAAGAATTGTAATAATTGCGATGGGATGTTTATTCGCATTAGCATCATGTAAAAACAACAAAGAATTCATTATAAACGGAAAAGTTGAAAATGCCGGATCGGTAAAAAAAGTTCAGTTATATGAGATGGATCAGTTGGTTGATTCAGCCTTTTTAAATGAAAACAATGAATTTAAATTCAAAAAGATTTCAGTTGATCCAAATTTCTACACTATGGTTATTGGTGATAAAAATTTCCTAATCATCGCCCAAAACGGGGATGAAATTACATTTGAAACTGATTATAACAATGCTGAAAATACTTACACAATTGAGGGTTCATCAGATTCAGAAAAGATCAGGGAATTTAATAAGGTAAGCAATGATTACGGTAAAGTTTACAAAGATATAGAAACAGAATATTCGCAACAGCTAAGTCTGCATCCCAATTCTAAAGATTCAATTTATAATTCTTTAATGCCTAATTTTCAAAAAAATATGGATGCCTACAGTCAGGAAGCTTTGAAATTTGGACAGGACAATAAAGATAATTTAGCCGGATTTTATGCGGTTGGAACCATTGATCAAACTAGGTATGAAACACAGCTTATAAAATATGCAGAAGAAATAAAAGGCAAATACCCAAATAATAAAGCCGTTCAATCTTTTGCCGAAAAAATGCTGGCTGCTAAACCAATTTCAGTTGGCCAGCCAGCTCCACTGTTTGAACTACCTACTCCTGATAATAAAATGGTTAAACTTTCAGATCTGAAAGGAAAATATGTTTTATTAGATTTTTGGGCTTCCTGGTGCGCACCCTGCAGACAGGAAAATCCAAACATCGTAAAGCAATACAATACTTTTAAGGATAAAGGGTTTACCGTTTTAAGCGTTTCATTAGATAAAAAGAAAGATGCTTGGGAGAAAGCAATTGCTGATGATAAACTAGCCTGGACGCACGTTTCTGAACTGAAAGAATGGGATGGAAAGGTTTCTATGCAATATAAAATTGAAAGTATTCCGAGTTCATTTTTATTGGATCCTCAGGGAAAAATTATAGCAAAAAATTTACGCGGATCAGAACTTGAAGCATTTTTAAGCAAGACGTTGAAAAACTAAAGTCCTGGCAGAAGGTTAAGGGTTAACAATTTGTTAATATATAGTTAATACATTTAGAATAATTACAGGTTAATTTAGCGCTAAATAAATATATATGAATTCTGCTAAACCAAAAATCCTAATAGTTGACGACGAGCCTGATATTCTGGAATTGATAGAATATAACCTTAAGAAAGAAGGTTACCAGGTTTTTACTGCCACTAATGGTCAGGAAGCAGTTAATGAAGCTAAAAAAGTTTTACCTGATCTGATTATTTTAGATATAATGATGCCTAAAATGGATGGTATCGAAGCCTGTCGCATTTTAAGATCATTGCCGGAATTTAAAAATACATTTATGGTGTTTTTAACCGCCAGAAGTGAGGAGTATTCTGAAATTGCCGGATTTAATGTAGGAGCAGATGATTATATAGCCAAACCCATCAAGCCGCGTTCGCTGATAAGCCGGATAAATGCAATTTTGAGGCGCAATTCTCAAACTGAAGAGATTGCAGAAAACAAACTGGAGATTGCTGATCTGGTAATCGACAGAGATGCTTTTCTGGTTTTTCAAAAAGGTGAAAAAGTGGTTTTAGCGAAAAAGGAATTTGAACTGCTTTATTTATTAGCTTCTAAGCCCGGAAAAGTATTTACCAGAGAGGTAATTCTTAAAAATATTTGGGAAGACTCTGTTGTCGTTACAAACAGAACCATAGATGTGCACATTAGAAAAGTTCGTGAAAAGTTGGGAGAAATGTACCTGACCACTGTGAAAGGTGTAGGATATAAATTTGAAGCTAAATAATTTAAAGTTATTTAGCTTTTTAGCTAATTAACTCTTTAATCATTGTTCATTAGCCTATTTTCTTTCCGCCTTTCGTACATTTGCGGCTTATATAATTTTTTGCCGTGAAGTTTCCCAAATTCGAGGATTTAATCCTGTTTGAAAATAATGATCTAATTGTTGTAAATAAACCTGCTTTTCTCAGTTCTCTGGATGACAGAGATGGAGGTGAGATTAATTTACTCCGTTTAGCAAAGCAATATTCTGCAGATGCCCAAATCTGTCACAGGCTGGATAAGGAAACTTCAGGAGCCTTAATTATCGCTAAAAATCCGGAAGCTTACCGGTTTGTTTCCATGCAGTTTGAGCATCGCAAAATCAAAAAAATATATCATGCGGTTATTAACGGAACCCATGTTTTTGAAGAGCTGCATGTTGATCTTCCAATTTTAAACCTGGGAGGTAAAAATGTTGCTATAAACCGTCAGGAAGGAAAAGCTGCCGAAACCATTTTTAACTCAATTAAATATTACAAGCATTATACATTGGTAGAATGTTCACCTATTACAGGTAGAATGCACCAGATTCGTATTCACCTTGCCTCGCAAAGGGCTTGTATTTCCGGCGATGATATGTATGGAGGTAAAGCTGTTTTTCTTTCGGAGATCAAAAGAAAATATCATTTAGGAAAAGAGCAGGAAGAATTACCTATTATGAAACGCTTTGCTTTACATGCCAGAGAGTTAACGTTTAAGATTGATGAGAATACTTTGATGACATTTGAAGCACCTTATCCAAAAGATTTTGCCACTTTAATAAAGTTGCTGGATAAGTTTGATGCATAA
>JBBRCI010000006.1:0-55774 GCA_038204935.1 Sphingobacteriales bacterium
ACCCCTATTCCTTCAATTCTTCTAACCTTATCCTCAAATAACAACCAATCTGTTTCCCGATCGGGTTGCAAAAGTAGAAACTTATTCCTTAACAGCAAATAACAATCGCAAAATAACTCAAACATAATCGTAAGAAGTTGAACATCAACTACAAAAACTTCAATTACTATCTGAACTGTTAAAGTTTGTTAAATGCTATGAGAGATTTGCTGCTGATATTATAAATTAGCATCCAATAAAAAAGCTTAAATAAATTATGAAAAACCGTTTCAGCATGAAGCAATGCTCACTTTGATATTTATGAATACCTTATATATTTAGATATAATATAGTATATAAGTGTACACATATATTATATACTAACTGACTAACTTAATTTTATTGAAATTTATCAAATTAAATTACCTTTGCAGAATGTTTAAAAACAAGCGTTTAATAGCTGTAAGCATATCCTTATTACTAATAGTATCTTTATCCAGCTGTAAAAGCAAGTTTGAGAAGATTAGAGCAAGTACAGATATTGCCAAAAAATACCAGGAAGCAGTATCACTGTATAACAAAAAGAGCTATAATAAAGCTTTAATACTTTTTGAGGACCTGGTTCAGAGATATCGTGGTCGTGCGGAAGCTGAAGATCTTTATTACTATTATGCGTATACAAACTATAATCTGAAAGACTATACGACTGCACGCTACCATTTCAAAGTGTTCGCAGATACTTATCCAAATAGCCCGAGAGCTGAGGAATGCCGATTTATGGCCGCATATTGTTATTATCTTGAATCTCCAATTTATTCATTGGACCAGGAAAACACAATTAAAGCGATCGAATCATTACAATTGTTTATCAATCTATATCCGAAAAGCGAACGCGTTGCGGAAGCGAGTAAGTTAATTGATAACCTTCGCGATAAACTAGAAACAAAATCTTACGCAAATGCGAAGTTATTTTTAGATATTGGAGATTACAGATCAGCGGTTATAGCGTTCAGAAACTCCATGAGAGATTATCCGGATACGAAATATGCTGAGGAAATGGAATTTTTAACTATTAAAGCACAATATTTGTATGCTAAAAATAGTTTTGAGAATAAGCAGGAAGGTCGTTTTAACGAAGCTATAACTATGGCTAATGAATTCGTGGAAACATATCCAGCAAGTAAATATTTAAAAGATGCCGCAGAATTGAAAAAAGATTCTGAAAAAGCCATCGTGGAAGTAAAGAAGCTTTTAGCTACTGAACAACCAAAAGAGAAAAAACAAGAAGAACAAGCAGAAGAAACTAAAAATAACCCCAATGAGTAACAGTAAAAGTGTTGTAGCAAACAGTACAGTAACGCGTGATGTACGTCTTTTAGATAAAACAACTGATAATATATATGAGTCAATTGTAATAATATCTAAGCGTGCTAACCAGATTGCCAGTAATTTAAAAGAAGAATTACATGGTAAATTAGCTGAATTTGCTTCATCTAATGATAATCTGGAAGAGATTTTTGAGAACCGTGAGCAAATTGAAATTTCTAAACACTATGAGCGTATGCCTAAGCCTAGCTTAATTGCTGTTGATGAATTTCTGAATGATAAAATATACTATAGAAATCCTGCTAAGGAGCAAAACTAATTTGTTTTATATTTGAGCAGTATATGCTTAAAAATAAAAACATTTTACTTGGCGTTTGCGGCAGTATAGCCGCTTATAAAACTGCATTTTTAACAAGGTTACTTGTTAAAGCTGGCGCAAACGTCAAGATTATTATGACCCCAGATGCGGTGAATTTTATCACACCGCTTACATTATCTACACTTTCTAAAAATCCGGTACTGGTAAATTATTTCAAACCTGAAACAGGTGAATGGAACAATCATGTAGAATTGGCATTATGGGCAGATCTGTTTCTGATTGCGCCTGCAACAGCTAACAGTATCTCAAAATTTGCAAATGGTTTGTGTGATAATCTACTAACAGCGGTATATTTATCTGCAAAATGTCCGGTATTTATTGCGCCTGCTATGGATTTGGATATGTGGAAACATGGAAGCACAAAAGATAACATCCAGAGATTACAGAAATTCGGCAATACGGTGATAAATCCAGGAGAGGGAGAATTGGCCAGTGGTTTAGTTGGTGAGGGAAGAATGGCTGAACCAGATGAAATCATTACCAAACTTAATAAGGTTCTGTCACAAAATCTTCCGCTAAAAGGCAAAAATGCCTTAGTAACTGCAGGTCCAACCTATGAAGCAATTGATCCGGTTCGGTTTATCGGCAATCATTCTTCCGGGAAAATGGGTTTTGCCATTGCAGAACAATTGGCAAAATTGGGAGCCAATGTAACTTTGGTATCCGGCCCGACCGCCTTAAAAACAGAAAATAATAGCATTCAGCAAATTGATGTAGTTTCATCTGATGATATGCAAGAGCAAGTAGAAAAATTTTTTCCGCAAAGCGATATTACAATAATGAGTGCCGCTGTCGCGGATTATAAACCGGCAACTATCTCTCAGCAAAAAATTAAGAAAAATGATTCTCAATATAATCTGGAAATGGTAAAGACCAAAGATATCCTATCGGGAATTGGGAAACAGAAAACAGAGAGGCAGATCGTGGTTGGCTTCGCTTTAGAAACAAATAATGAATATGAGAATGCAATTTCTAAACTGAAGAAAAAAAATCTGGATCTAATCATTCTAAATTCATTACAGGATAAAGGTGCGGGCTTTAAAGGTGATACAAATAAAATTACCATCATCAACAGGAATTTAGAAAAAACGGAATATCCTTTAAAATCTAAAACAGAAGTTGCCGCAGATATCTGCGAAAAAATTATAGAATTACTTCAATGAAAAGATATTTTTTGATCAGTCTGATTTTGCTATATATTATTCCTGTAAATGCGCAGGACTTAAATGCACGCGTTCAGGTTTTGGCTCCTACCCTTTCAACAAGTAACAAACGGATTTTTGAAGTTTTGGAAACTACCATCCGGGATTTCCTGAACTCAAAAAGATGGTCAGCAGATAATTTACAACCGCAGGAAAGGATCGATTGCAATTTCATAATTACTATAAATGATTGGGACGGATCAAACAGCTTCCGCGGAGAAGCACAAATACAATCAAGCAGACCAATTTACGGCAGCACCTATAACAGCACTATTCTGAATATTAACGATAAAGATTTTGATTTTAATTATACGGAAGGACAACCGCTGGATTATTCGGACCAAGTCTATATATCTAATTTAAGTTCATTACTTGCCTTTTATGCCTATATTATCACCGGAATGGATTATGATTCTTTCACAAAAATGGGTGGAACGCCATTTTATACAAAGGCTCAAACAATTGTAAATTACACGCAAAGCGCTCCAAATTTAGGTTGGAAAGCTTTTGAAGGTTTACGAAACCGATATTGGCTGTCAGAAAATTTGAACAATAAAACCTATAGCCCAATTAGGGAAACGTTGTATGAATACCATAGAAACGGAATGGATCTGATGTTCGATAATCAATCTAAGGGGCGTAAAAATGTATTTTCAACTTTGTCGTTATTGCAAAAAATCGATAAACAGAAGCAGGGTTCTATGCTTCCTCAGTTATTTTTTACCGCAAAAGCGGATGAAATTGTTAATATATTATCTAATGCTGCTCCGCAGGATAAAATGAAAGCTTATAATATTCTTTCGGAAGTAGATCCGGCTAATACAACCAAATACGAATTGCTCAAAAAATCCAAGTAAGAAATTAGCACTGGTTTCTATTCTGTATTTTTACCAACCATTTATAAAATATGCTCAACCGACTGGTCATCCGCAATTATGCGCTTATAGATAATTTAGATATTTCATTTTCCAAATATCTGAATATCCTTACAGGCGAAACAGGAGCCGGAAAATCAATCATTTTAGGTGCCTTATCTTTAATACTAGGTCAGCGGGCAGAAAGTAAATATTTTTTCAATCAACAAAAGAAATGCATTATTGAAGGAATATTCCATGTGGATGAATTGCATTTAAATGATTTCTTTACTGAGAATGATTTGGACTATGATGATGAAACTGTTTTAAGAAGAGAAATTTCAGCTGACGGAAAATCAAGAGCATTCGTAAATGACACTCCGGTTAACTTAACTATTCTAAAACAGCTGGGTGAAAAATTAATTGACATTCATTCTCAACATGCAACTAGTGAAATTAATAGCGACGTTTTTCAGTTAGCTGTTGTTGATATCGTTTCCGGTGAGCCCAAACTTTTGGAAGGCTTTAAAAAATCCTATAAAAATTATAAGATTACGCTTAAAAAGTTAAAAGATCTCATCGCGGAAAGTGAGAAATCTAAAGCAGATATAAATTATTATCAGTTTCAGTTTGATGAACTGGAAAGTGCCGCTTTAAAAGAAGATGAACAAACATCTTTAGAAACTGAACTGGAAATTTTGACTCATGCAGAAGATATTAAACGAAGTCTTTCTGCCGCAGTTTTTGCAATACAGGATAATGAGCAGGCAGCCATTATAAATTTAAAAGAAGCCTCAAATTTACTGGAGCAGGCCGAGAAGTATAATCCTGAAATTTCAGATTATTCTGAAAGGTTAAAAAGTGCATTGATTGAAATTAAAGATATCGCAGCAGAGATTGAGCAGATTGAACAAAAAACTCACTTTAATGAATCAAGATCTTCAGAAATAAATGAGCGGCTGAATGTTATTTATACTTTGCAAAAAAAGCATCGCGTAAGCAACAATAAAGAATTATTAGATTTACAGCAGTCGCTTTCGGACAAATTATTTTCTATCACTTCCGTGGATGAGCAGATTGAAAAATTGCAAAAAGAAAGTGAAGAAAATAAAATAGAACTTACAAAACTGGCTTTAGATTTAAGTAACAGCAGGAATAAAATTATTCCAAAATTAGAAAAACAGATTGAAGCTATTTTGCATGATGTTGGGATGCCACATGCGATTCTGAAAATCCAGAATACAATATTGTTAGAAGATCAGATCAGCAATTCTGGAATTGATCAGATTCAGTTTTTGTTTTCTGCAAATAAAGGCCAAACACCTTTACCAGTTCAGAAAGTAGCTTCCGGAGGTGAATTATCCAGATTAATGCTGAGCATAAAGTCATTGATCGCAAAATATACAGCGTTGCCAACTATTATTTTTGACGAGATTGATACCGGAATTTCTGGTGAAGTAGCACAAAAAGTCGGCAATGTTATGGAGCAACTTTCTTCAAATATGCAGGTTATTGCTATTACACATTTGCCTCAAATTGCCAGCAAAGGTAAGGCGCATTACCGCGTTTACAAAGATGAGCAGGCAGACAGAACGCTAAGTAATATTGCAATTCTGAACGATGAAGAAAGAACACTAGAAATTGCTAAAATGTTAAGCGGAGAAAATCCTGGAGAATTCGCATTGCAAAATGCACGCGAATTGCTGAGTCAATAAAACAGAATATCAGAACGCAATTAGGTCGATTTTGATAACTTTACAAATCAAAAATATTAAACTAATAATCGAATAAATAAAATATTACTATGGCTTATAACCTACTGAAAGGTAAAAGAGGAATTATATTCGGAGCATTAAACGAGCAATCTATTGCCTGGAAAACGGCTCAGCGGTGTTTTGAAGAAGGTGCAGAACTTGTTTTAACAAACGCACCAATTGCTTTACGCATGGGCGAGATCAACAAACTTTCTGAAGAGTGTAACGCACCTGTAATTCCTGCTGATGTTACCAGCATGCAAGACCTTGAGAATTTATTTACAAAAGCACAGGAACATTTTGGCGGTAAAATAGATTTCATTTTACATTCTATCGGTATGAGTATTAACGTTAGAAAAGGCGTTAAATACACAGAAAACAATTATGATTTTACGCTTAAAGGTTTAGATATTTCTGCCTTGAGTTTGCACCGCGTTTTGCAAGTTGCTATGAAACAGGATGCAATTAGTGAATGGGGTTCTGTTGTAGCCTTAAGTTATATTGCTGCTCAACGTGTTTTTCCTGATTATAATGACATGGCGGATAACAAAGCTTTACTGGAAAGCATTGCCCGTAACTTTGGATACCAATATGGTGTAGCCAAAAAAGTTCGTATTAACACCGTTTCTCAAAGCCCGACAATGACAACTGCCGGATCCGGCGTAAAAGGTTTTGGGGGTTTTGTTAAGTATGCTGAAAAAATGTCACCCTTAGGAAACGCAGATGCTAATCAATGTGCTGATTATTGTGTCACCTTATTTTCTGATCTGACCAAAATGGTAACTATGCAGAATCTTTTTCATGATGGCGGATTCTCTTTCACGGGAGTGAGTCAGGCTATTGTTGACGAGTTAGGAGACGAATAAAATTTCATTATTGTAATATAAAAATGCCGCTTTGATATCTATAGCGGCTTTTTTGTGACAAAAAAGCCCGCAATTTAATTGCAGGCTTTTAATTATTGAGAAGAAATTCTATTCTTCCTTTTTCTCTTCCTTTTTCTTTTTTCCTCTGGTTTTACCAACAATGCGGATTTCTTCTTTTTCTTTATCGTAATCCACTTCCATTGTATCACCAATTGCTAAATCTCCTTTAAGAATTTCCTCTGCAATTGGATCTTCCAGATATTTCTGAATTGCACGTTTTAACGGACGGGCCCCAAAATTAGAATCATATCCTTTTTCAGCAATAAATTCTTTGGCAGGGTCTGTCAGTTTAACTTCGTAACCAAGCCCTTCAATCCTATCGAATAATGATTTCAGTTCAATATCAATAATTTTGAAGATCTCTTCTTTTCCAAGAGAATTGAAAACAATTACATCATCCACACGATTTAAAAACTCAGGAGCAAAAGCACGTTTTAACGCATTTTCTATAACTCCTCTGGAATACGAATCAGCCTGAGAAGATTTAGCATTCGTAGAGAAACCAACTCCCTGTCCAAAATCTTTCAATTGACGGGCACCAATATTCGAAGTCATAATTACAATAGTATTTCTGAAATCGACTTTTCTGCCTAAACTATCTGTCAACTGACCTTCATCTAAAACCTGCAGCAAAATATTAAATACATCCGGATGAGCTTTTTCAATCTCATCTAATAAAATTACTGAATATGGCTTGCGTCTAACTTTTTCAGTTAATTGTCCGCCTTCTTCATAACCAACATATCCCGGAGGCGCTCCAACTAATCTGGAAACTGCAAATTTTTCCATGTACTCACTCATGTCGACCTGGATCAGAGAATCCTCGCTATCAAACATAAAGCGGGCAAGTTCTTTAGCCAATTCAGTTTTACCAACACCCGTAGGTCCTAGGAAAATGAAAGAACCAATTGGCTTTTTCGGATCTTTTAATCCGGCACGGGTTCTTTGAATTGCTTTGGTTAATTTTTTAACAGCATCTTGTTGACCTATAATTCTGGTGTTAATAGAATCATACATGTTCAGCAGTTTCTGACTATCGGTTTGTCCAACTCGTTGAACAGGAATTCCGGTCATCATTGAAACAACTTCGGCTACGTTATCTTCAGAAACAGTGTAACGCTTGGTTTTTGTTTCCGCTTCCCACTCGCCTTTTGCTTTTTCTAATTCTTCAAGCAAATGTTTTTCGGTATCCCGAAGTTTAGCTGCTTCTTCGTATTTCTGGCTACGAACAACTTTGTTCTTTTCAACCTTTATCTCTTCAATCTTTTGTTCGATCTCCAGGATTTTCTCCGGAACATGAATGTTTGTTAAATGCACTCTTGATCCGGATTCATCCAAAGCATCAATAGCTTTATCCGGAAGAAAACGATCTGTAATATACCGTGAGGTTAAACTTACACAAGCGAGAATAGCTTCATCAGTATAAGTTACACCGTGATGTTCTTCATACTTATCTTTAATGCGGGTTAATATCTCAATGGTTTCATCAGGAGTAGCAGGTTCTACCATAACCTTTTGGAAACGACGATCTAACGCTCCGTCTTTTTCAATATACTGACGATATTCATCTAAAGTTGTAGCACCAATACATTGAATTTCTCCCCTTGCCAAAGCAGGTTTAAACATATTTGATGCATCTAAAGAACCGGAGGCTCCCCCTGCACCAACAATGGTATGAATTTCATCAATAAACAAAATCACATCCGGAGATTTCTCAAGTTCATTCATAACTGCTTTCATCCGCTCTTCAAACTGACCGCGGTATTTGGTACCGGCAACCAATGAAGCTAGATCAAGAGTTACTACTCTTTTATTAAAAAGCACTCTTGAAACTTTGCGTTGAACAATGCGGAGAGCAAGTCCTTCTGCAATAGCAGATTTACCTACACCTGGCTCTCCTATTAATATAGGATTGTTTTTCTTACGTCTGGATAAAATCTGTGAAACACGTTCAATCTCTTTTTCCCGACCAACAATCGGGTCTAATTTTCCGTCTTCCGCAGCCCGGGTCAAATCCCTTCCAAAATTATCCAGTACAGGAGTTTTAGATTTAATATCGGACACTTTCTTTGGTTGATTAAAACTTTCTTCTTCTCTGAAATCATCATCGCCGGCAGGAGAACCTGGAGCTTCATCTCTGAAACTATCCTTGTTACTCTCTACTTCAGCTTTGAATACATCATAATTAATATTGAATTGTAATAATATTTGTGAGGCAATATTGTCTTCGTCTCTTAAAATAGACAGCAATAAATGCTCTGTACCAATAACATCACTTTTAAATATTTTAGCTTCTAAGTATGTTATTTTTAAAACCTTTTCTGCTTGCTTAGTTAATGGAATGTTACCTAAATTAACAGTAGTACTCGAAGTGCCTTTTACAGCATCTTCAACAGATTTGCGTAAACGTGAAGTATCTACACCCGCACCTTTTAAAATTTTGATGGCCATACCATCTCCTTCTCTGATAAGACCTAATAATAAGTGTTCTGTTCCGATATAATCATGGCCAAGCCTTAAGGCTTCTTCCCGGCTATATGAAATCACGTCTTTAACGCGTGGAGAAAATTTTGCTTCCATTTATATCCCTTTCTTGATGATAATTATCTAATCTATAAAATTACTTTTCCTGATTAGATGTATAAGTAACAAAGTTATCAACAATTAAGCCATTTAGCTTATAAAGATAAGCACTTATTATCATTAAACTAAGTTGACAGCCATCTGACTAATTTAACGATATTTGCCCATCAACTAATATCATATGTCAGACGAAAAAATTATTTTTTCTATGGCTGGTGTAAATAAAATTTACCCGCCTCAAAAACAGGTTTTAAAAAACATTTACCTCTCATTTTTCTACGGTGCTAAAATCGGAGTAATCGGGTTAAACGGTTCCGGAAAATCATCCGTCTTAAAAATAATTGCTGGATTAGATAAACAATATCAGGGTGAAGTAGTGTTTGCTCCGGGCTATTCTGTGGGATATTTAGCACAGGAACCTGAATTAGATCCTGAGAAAACTGTATTAGAAACAGTTGAAGAAGGAGTTGCTTCTATTACTGCTATATTAAAGGAGTACGAAGATATCAATGAAAAATTTGGTTTGCCCGAAGTTTACGAAAATGCTGATGCATTGGACAAACTTCTGGCCAGACAAGGGGAACTTCAAGATCAAATCGATGCTGTTGGCGCCTGGGAATTAGACTCCAAATTAGAAAGAGCAATGGATGCTTTGCGTTGCGCAGAGCCAGATACCAAAATTGCCACATTGTCAGGAGGAGAAAGAAGACGTGTAGCACTTTGTCGCTTGTTATTGCAGGAACCGGATGTTTTACTACTGGATGAGCCAACTAACCACTTAGATGCAGAAAGTATTGACTGGCTTGAGCAATATTTGAAACAATATAAAGGAACTGTAATTGCAGTTACTCACGATAGATATTTTCTGGATAATGTTGCCGGATGGATCTTAGAACTAGACCGTGGAGAAGGCATACCCTGGAAAGGAAATTATTCTTCCTGGCTTGATCAAAAATCAAAACGTTTAGCTTCTGAGGAAAAAACAGAAAGTAAACGTCAGAAAACTTTAGAACGCGAATTGGAATGGGTTCGAATGGCGCCAAAAGCACGTCACGCGAAATCTAAAGCACGTTTATCAAATTATGACAAATTAGCTTCGGAAGAAACCAAAGAAAGAGAAGATAAATTAGAACTGTTTATTCCTCCGGGCCCGAGATTAGGGAATGTGGTTATTGAAGCAAAAGGTGTTTCGAAATCCTATGGCAATAAAGTTTTATTTGAAGATTTAAATTTCTCTTTACCCCCAGCCGGGATTGTTGGAATTATCGGCCCGAACGGAGCCGGAAAAACAACTTTGTTTAGGTTGATAACAGGACAGGAAATTCCGGACACGGGAGAATTTAAGGTTGGAAACACTGTTGCGTTGGGTTATGTCGATCAGATGCATGATGATTTGGATGCTAATAAATCTGTTTGGGAAAACATAACCGACGGAAATGAAACCATTCTCCTGGGAACAAAGCCAATAAACTCGAGAGCGTATGTTTCAAAGTTCAATTTTAACGGCGCCGATCAGCAAAAGAAAATTAATGTTCTTTCCGGTGGTGAAAGAAACCGTGTTCATTTAGCTATTACGTTAAAGAAAAGTTCGAACGTACTTTTACTGGATGAGCCGACGAATGATATTGACGTAAATACGTTGCGATCTCTGGAAGAAGGATTGGAAAACTTTGGCGGATGTGCTGTAATTATTTCTCACGACCGCTGGTTTTTAGATCGCATTTGTACCCATATTCTTGCTTTTGAAGGAGATTCGCAGGTTTATTATTTTGAAGGAAATTATTCTGAATACGAAGAGAACCGCAAGAAAAGAACCGGTGACATTACACCTCATAGAATTAAATATAAAAAGCTTGTTAGTTAATATTGAAGCTAAAATGTACTCACAATAACCAAAAAAACCCCGACCAAACTGGTCGGGGTTTTGATTTATATCGAGATGTTAATCTCTTAATAATTATTTCTGATCGTCTTCTTTAACTTCTTCGAAGTCAACATCAGTTACAGAATCATCGGCCGGAGCACTATTGTCACCTGCATCTTGAGCAGTCGCACCTTCAGCACCAGCACCGTCCTGAGTTGCTTTGTACATCTCTTCAGATGCTGTATTCCAGGCTTCCTGTAAAGATGTTTGAGCTGAATCGATAGCATCGAAATCTTTAGAAGCATGAGCTGCTTTTAATTTAGTCAGACCTTCTTCAATCGGAGCTTTTTTATCTGCAGAGATTTTATCTCCGTACTCTTTCAGTTGTTTTTCTGTAGAGAAGATCAAAGCATCAGCAGCATTCAGTTTTTCAACTTCTTCTTTAGCTTTTTGGTCAGACTCCGCATTAGCTTCTGCTTCATCTTTCATTCGCTTGATCTCTGCATCAGATAAACCTGAAGAAGCTTCAATACGAATTTTTTGCTCTTTATTAGTTGCTTTATCTTTAGCGCTAACATGCAAAATACCGTTGGCATCAATATCAAAAGTAACTTCTACCTGTGGTATTCCACGCGGAGCGGGCGGAATGCCAGCTAAATTGAATTGACCTATAGTACGATTTTGAGCAGCCATTGGGCGCTCACCTTGTAAAACATGTATCTGAACTTCGGCCTGATTATCAGACGCTGTAGAGAAAGTTTCAGTCTTTTTAGTTGGAATAGTGGTATTAGCCTCGATCAATTTGGTCATTACTCCACCCATTGTTTCGATACCTAATGAAAGCGGAGTCACATCTAATAATAAAACGTCTTTCACCTCACCGGTTAATACACCACCTTGGATAGCCGCACCAATTGCTACAACCTCATCCGGGTTTACACCTTTAGAAGGCTCTTTACCAAAGAAAGCTTTAACAGCATCCTGAATTGCAGGAATACGTGTTGATCCACCCACTAAAATGATCTCGTCAATATCAGTAGTTTTTAAACCTGCGTTTTTCAAAGCAGTTCTACAAGGCTCAATAGTACGTTTAATTAAACTGTCTGCTAATGATTCGAATTTTGCACGTGTTAAGGTTTTAACCAAGTGCTTAGGCATACCATCGCCGGCAGAAATATATGGTAAGTTAATTTCAGTTTGAGCAGTACTTGAAAGCTCAATTTTCGCTTTTTCAGCAGCTTCTTTTAAACGTTGTAAAGCCATTGGATCTTTACGAAGATCAATACCTTCATTGCTCTTAAACTCATCTGCCATCCAGTCAATAATAACTGCATCAAAGTCATCACCACCTAAGTGCGTATCACCATCAGTGGATTTCACTTCAAATACACCGTCACCTAATTCCAGAACAGAAACGTCATGCGTACCACCACCGCAGTCAAAAACTACGATTTTCATATCCTTATGAGCTTTATCCAAACCGTATGCTAGAGCAGCGGCAGTTGGCTCATTAATGATACGGCTAACTTTTAAACCGGCAATTTCACCAGCTTCTTTAGTTGCCTGACGTTGTGAGTCATTGAAATAAGCAGGAACCGTAATAACCGCTTCAGTTACTTCGTGACCTAAAAAATCTTCCGCAGTTTTTTTCATTTTCTGCAAAATCATCGCAGAAATTTCCTGTGGAGTATATTTACGATCGTCGATTTCAACACGAGGTGTGTTGTTATCGCCTTTAACAACTTTATAAGGAACACGTTCCATTTCCTTTTTTACTTCATCAAAGCCGTTACCCATAAAGCGTTTGATTGAAGATATAGTTTTTGTTGGGTTTGTGATTGCCTGGCGTTTTGCAGGATCACCCACTTTGCGTTCTCCGTTGTCTACAAAAGCAACAATTGATGGAGTAGTACGCTTACCTTCACTGTTTGCAATAACAACAGGCTCATTACCTTCCATTACGGCTACACAAGAATTGGTGGTTCCTAAGTCAATACCAATGATTTTTGACATGTTAATATATTCTTTAGTTAAAAATTTAATTCAATATCCGGGAAATAAATAACAAGCAATGTGCCAATCGGCACTTCTGCGCATGCTGACAGCAAATCGCATTGTATTGCGACAATACGCGTTTTTTTAAAATGACAGGATGACAGGATGACGATAGTTCATAGCGAAATTAGAGTTTTGCTGAACTTATCTCCCTTAAGAATTAAACATTTTGGAAATGAAGGGCCAAATCCAATGGCAATTTCAATCCCGCTATCCGTTTCAATTCTCCCGAAAAAATCGGGAGAGATTTCCACTACTATCGGGTTTAGAGTTATTGTTAGAATATCGTTTGGAAAACCGAATAAGAATGCATTTTAAAAAAGTCACAAAAAAAACCCTGTTCAAAAAATGAACAGGGCTTTTAAAGAATTTTGCTTTAGTTAAGCTTTATCTTCAGAAGTTGTATCTGCTGCAGCATCAGTTGCAGGAGTTTCTTCTTTAACTTCTGGCTCAGCAGCTTTTACTTCTTCTATTTCTGCTTTATCGGCAGTTTTAGTTTCAGCAGCAGGTGCATCCGCAGATTTTTTAGCTTTAGAACCACGACGACGAGTTGTTTTCTTTTCAGTTGCAACTTCACCACCGGTGTATAATTCGTTATAATCTACCAACTCGATCATCGCCATAGAAGCGTTATCGCCTAAACGATTGCCTAATTTCAGGATACGAGTGTAACCACCCGGACGGGTTGCTACTTTTTCTGCAATATCGCGGAACAGCATTGCTACTACTTCTTTATCTTTTAAATAACTAAAAGCAGTACGACGTGAATGCGTAGTATCTGTTTTAGATTTAGTGATCAAAGGCTCTACATACATACGTAAAGCTTTAGCCTTTGCAAGTGTAGTTGTAATACGCTTGTGCAGGATAAGCGAAGAAGCCATGTTAGAAAGCATCGCCCGGCGATGACTGTCTGTACGACTTAAATGGTTAATTTTTTTACCGTGTCTCATTTTTTGTTTTGTTGTGCACGTGCATACCGTCAGTCAACCTTTTACCGGGACCGGGAATTATGCCGTTCGCTTATTATTCTTCGTCTAATTTGAATTTGGAAAGGTTCATTCCAAAAGATAATCCTTTAGATTTAACCAGATCCTGAATTTCTGTTAATGATTTCTTACCGAAGTTTCTGAATTTTAACATATCAGCAACATCATAAGAAACTAAATCTGCTAAAGAACGGATATCAGCTGCTTTTAAGCAGTTTAAAGCTCTTACAGAAAGATCAAGATCAACTAATTCCATTTTAAGGATCTTACGCATGTGCAAGATTTCCTCATCAACTTCTTTTGTTTCTTCTTTAGCCTGAGATTCGAACATAATGTTCTCATCAGAGAATAACATGAAGTGGTGGATCAAAATTTTGGCAGCTTCTTTCAAAGCTTCTTCCGGATGTATAGAACCATCAGTTGTGATATCAAGAATTAACTTCTCGTAATCTGTTTTCTGCTCAACACGGAAGTTCTCAATAGTGAACTTAACGTTTTTGATAGGAGTATAAATCGAATCAATTGCAATAACTCCAACCGGAGCATCTGCATTTTTGTTCTCTTCTGCCGCAATGTAACCTCTACCCTTGCTAACTGTTAATTCAATCTCAAGAGTTACAGATGATTCCATGTTACAGATCACCATGTCAGAATTCAATACTTCAAAGTTGTTTGAAAACTTAGAAATATCTCCTGCTTTAAACTGATCCTGACCGTTGATGATAACAAAGATCTTTTCAGAATCGCCTGTGTCACCAACTTTATGGAAACGTACCTGCTTTAAGTTTAAGATTATCTCGGTAACATCTTCTACAACACCTTTGATGGTAGAAAACTCATGAGATACACCTGAAAGGCGAACAGAAGTTATTGCAAAACCTTCAAGAGAAGATAAAAGAATCCGACGTAAAGCATTACCAATGGTAACACCGAAACCAGGCTCCAACGGTCTGAATTCGAACGTTCCGTCGAAATCCGTAGATTTCTGCATTATAACTTTATCAGGTTTCTGAAATGCTAAGATTGCCATTTACTATTTTGCTTAAATGTATTTGTTAATATTAAACTGATCAAGGTGCTTAAAAAAGCACCGGATCTATTACTTAGAGTACAATTCGACGATAAGGTTTTCCTTGATATTCTCAGGAATCTCATCACGACTTGGATAATTCAGGAACTTACCTGTAAGGCTGTTTGCATCCCACTCTAACCAGCTATATTTATTAATCATTTTTCCGGCTACGGAATTTGTAACTGCTTCTAATGATTTTGAACGCTCACGTACGGCAACAATATCGCCGGCACGTAAAGAGTATGAAGCGATGTTTACAATCCCTCCGTTTACAGTAATGTGCTTGTGACCTACTAACTGCCGGGCAGCTGAACGGGTTGGAGCAATACCTAAACGATAAACTGTGTTATCTAAACGTGCTTCTAAAAATTTTAATAAGTTTTCTCCGGTGATACCTTCTTTTGCAGAAGATTTGTGGAATAAGTTTTCGAAGTAGCGTTCTAACACACCATATGTATGTTTAACTTTTTGCTTCTCCATTAACTGCACAGCAAATTCTGATTGCTTTCCTCTCTTACGAGAAGTTCCGTGCATTCCGGGAGGATAGTTTTTTCTTTCTAATGCCTTATCAGGACCGAAAATTGGTTCTCTGAATCTACGGGCGATTTTGGACTTTGGTCCGGTATATCTTGCCATTTTTGTGTGTTATTAAAGTATCTAACAGCCTGTAGCTGTTGAATCTTAGCTTTAAAACTGATTATTATTAATTAAACTCTTCTTCTTTTTGGAGGACGACAACCGTTATGCGGAAGCGGAGTAATATCCTTAATAGTGGTAACTTCAATACCTGAAGTTTGCAAAGTACGGATAGCTGATTCACGACCTGATCCAGGACCTTTCACAAATACTTCTACTTTACGCAATCCAAGATCATGAGCTACTTTAGCACAATCAGCGGCCGCTTGTCCGGCAGCATAAGGAGTGTTTTTCTTAGAACCTTTGAAACCCATTTTACCAGCAGAAGACCAAGAAATAGTTTGTCCCTGTGTATTGGTTAAGGTAATTATGATATTATTGAATGTGGCATTTAAATGTGCTTCACCTACCGGCTCCACAACAACTACACGCTTTTTGGTTACTTTTTTAGTTTTAGCCATTTTTTGAGATTTCTGAAGTGAGACTTGAGATCTGAGATAAGATCCCGGCACTCATATCTATTTCTTTTTTTGTAATCATGAGATCAGACTTTGAAATATTCTCATATCTCAAATCTTATATCTCATATCTAATTATTATTTAGTAGCCTTCTTTTTGTTTGCCACTGTTTTACGTTTACCCTTACGTGTACGTGAGTTGTTTTTGGTACGCTGACCACGAACTGGTAATCCTTTACGGTGACGAAGACCGCGGTAACATCCGATATCCATTAAACGTTTGATGTTTAACTGGATCTCAGAACGTAAAGCTCCTTCCACTTTAATTTCGTCGTTAATTAAACCACGAATTGCCGCTAACTGATCATCGGTCCATTCTTCTACCTTTACATCAAAACCGATATCTGCAGTAGTCAAAATGCGCTGAGCAGTTGCCTTGCCGACACCGAAAATGTAAGTAAGTCCGATCTCTCCTCTTTTGTTTCTTGGTAAATCAATACCTGCTATCCTTGCCATATTTCTATTTAATGATTGATTGAAAGATTGAATGATTGAATGATTGATAATTCAACCTTTCCATCCAGACCTGCGTTAACAGGTTTCAATCTCCAAAAATTTTATCCCTGACGTTGTTTATACTTTGGGTTCTTTTTGTTGATCACATAAAGTACACCTTTACGGCGAATGATCTTGCAATCAGCACTACGCTTTTTGATTGATGCTCTTACTTTCATCTTATTTATATCTATAAGTTATTCGTCCTTTACTTAAATCATATGGCGACATTTCTAACTTCACTTTATCTCCGGGTAAAATTTTGATGTAGTGCATCCTCATTTTACCAGATATGTGAGCAATGATCTCGTGCCCGTTTTCTAACTCCACACGAAACATTGCATTAGACAATGCTTCCCTTATAATTCCGTCTTGTTCAATTGAAGCCTGTTTGGCCATATATTTTATTGATTTCTACTCAATTAGCCCCGCCCTTGCGGGACGGCAAAATTAAATAAAAATATTTACTTTTTATTGTTTTTGTTTTAAAACTTCTTCAACGTAGCTAAATGTCGATAAAACATCTGCTTTGCCCTTTTTAATTGCCACTGTATGTTCGAAATGTGCTGATGGTTTTCCATCTATACTGCTTACCGTCCAGCCATCTTTCCAAAACTTAACTCCGGCACGACCGGCATTAATCATCGGTTCAATGGCTATTACCATTCCTTCTTCCAGTTTAATTCCTGATCCGCGTTTGCCGTAATTGGGAACTTCCGGTTTTTCGTGAAGTTTAATTCCAACTCCGTGGCCTACTAATTCCTTTACTACTCCGTATCCGTGTTTCTCAGCATGTTCCTGAACGGCATATCCAACATCTCCGATCCGCATGCCTGCAACTGCTTTCTCAATTGCAAGATTCAGGCATTCCTGTGTAACATCCATTAACTTCTGGGTCTCAGCATCTATCTCGCCAACGGCAAAAGTATAAGCAGAATCTCCAAAATATTTGTTGAGTATTACGCCACAATCAACAGAAACAATGTCGCCTTCTTTTAATTTATAAGTCCCCGGGAAACCGTGTACTACCTGGTCATTTAATGAAATGCACAGAGAGTAAGGGAAACCGCTGTAGTTTAAAAATGCTGGCACTCCACCGTTATCACGGATAAAAGTTTCGGCCAGATTGTTTAATTCTATAGTTTGAATACCCGGCTTGATAATTTTAGCAACTTCTCCAAGTGTTTTAGAAACAAGTTGAGAACTATCTCTTATCAGCTCAATCTCTTCGGCAGACTTAAAATAAATTTTCGGCATCTATCTTATATTACTGGACCGCCTGCACTCGCTGCAACTGCTGAACGACCTTTGATACGTCCGGTCTTCATCAATCCATCATAATGACGCATCAATAAATGACTTTCAATTTGCTGTAAAGTATCTAAAACAACACCAACCAGAATTAACAGAGATGTTCCACCAAAGAAGTGGGCAAACTGACTGTTAACACCAAAGATGATCGCGATAGATGGCAGTATAGCAATAATCGCCAAAAATATAGATCCTGGTAAAGTAATTTTTGAAATAACTGAATCAATATAATCACCTGTGCTCTTTCCTGGTTTTACACCTGGAACAAAACCTCCATTCTTTTTCATATCATCAGACATTTGAACCGGGTTAACGGTAATGGCTGTATAGAAGAAAGTAAAGGCAATAATCATGATGGCAAAAGTTACATTATACGTTAATGATGTATAATCACTATATGAAGCCAAAAATGATGATTGAACATTCGGGAAAAACGATCCAATTGTTGCCGGCACAAACATAATTGCCTGAGCAAAAATGATTGGCATAACACCCGCGGCATTAACCTTTAAAGGAATGTACTGACGAACACCGCCATATTGTTTTGCTCCAACTATTTTCTTAGCATACTGTACCGGAATTTTGCGAACTCCCTGAACTATCAGAATAGTAAACATAACAACCAGGAACAATACTGCAATCTCTACAATGAAAGGAATTAATCCACCCTGTCCGCCCATTCTGGAAATGAATTCAGAACTCACACCAAAAGGTAACTGAGCAATAATACCAACCATAATAAGTAATGAGATACCATTTCCAATACCTTTATCAGTGATTTTCTCTCCCAGCCACATAATAAACATGGTACCGGCAGTTAAAATAATCATTGATGAAATAGTGAATAATGGCTCAGGCATCATACGTGCTTCCGGGCTGATCTGAGATCTTACGTAAGCAATTGCCTGCATCGCAGTAATGATAATAGTTAGATAACGGGTTATCTGATTGATTTTCTTACGACCGCTTTCACCTTCTTTCTGTAACTTCTGGAAGTAAGGAACCGCAATACCTAATAACTGAACCACAATGGATGCAGAGATATAAGGCATTACACCAAGTGCAAAAATAGAGGCTCTAGAAAAAGAACCTCCCGCAAACATGTTCAACAAACCCAGCAAACCTTCTTTTGCCTCTGTTTGCAAAGTGTTATGATCAACACCCGGCAATACGATAAACGATCCTATTCTGTAAACTAACAAACATAAAAGCGTAAATAAAATCCGCGATCTTAAGTCATCAATTTTCCAAATGTGGGATAAAGTTGTGAACAGCTTCTTCATGTATTACAATTTTGTGATAGCACCACCTGCAGTTTCAATTGCTTTTTGGGCAGTTGCTGAAAACGCATGTGCTGTAATTTCTAACTTCGCTTTTAATTCTCCTCGTCCTAAAACTTTAACCAGATCATTTTTAGATGCTAATCCGTGTTCTTTAAACGTATCGAAATCAATTGTAGTCAGGTTAAACTTTTCAGCCAATGCTTGAAGTGCATCCAGGTTAACTGAAACGTATTCAACCCGATTGATCGGGTTGAAACCTACCTTAGGCACACGACGTTGTAAAGGCATTTGACCACCTTCAAAACCTACTTTGCTTTTGTATCCGGAACGAGATCCGGCACCTTTATGACCACGTGTGGAAGTTCCGCCACGGCCTGAACCGGTACCACGACCAATTCTTTTTCTATTTTTTGTAGAACCTTCTGCCGGTTTTAAATTACTTAAGTTCATTATTTCAAACTTTTTTATGTGCCCTTCGCTTTCACTAATCAGGGACAACGATAAATAAATAAATTGAAACTGTTTAAAAAAACAGCCTCAATAATTAAATAGCTTCTACAGCTACCAAATGGTTTACTTTTCTTACCATTCCGATAATTGCCGGATTGGCTTCAACCTCTACAGAATGATTTATTTTTCTTAAACCCAAAGCCTGCATGGTTCTTTTCTGGCGCTCGCTTCTATCGATAACGCTTTTTATTTGAGTGATTTTGATCTTCGCCATGTGCTTATCCGTTAAAAACTTTCTTTAAATCAACACCTCTGTTTTGGGCTACTGTATAGGCATCACGCATTTGCGATAACGCTAAAACAGTTGCTTTAACCACGTTGTGTGGGTTTGATGAACCTTTAGATTTTGCTAATACGTTGTGAACACCCGCACTTTCTAATACTGCACGCATTGCACCACCGGCAATAACTCCGGTACCGTTTGCAGCTGGTTTGATAAATACAAAACCACCTGAATATTTTCCGTACTGCTCATGAGGTACCGTTCCGTTTATAATTGGAACTTTTACCAGATTCTTTTTTGCATCATCAATTCCTTTGGCAATTGCCTCAGTAACCTCTTTTGCTTTACCAAGACCGTAACCTACAACACCGTTTTCATCACCTACCACTACGATAGCTGAGAAACTGAATGTACGTCCACCTTTAGTAACTTTAGCAACACGCTGGATGCTTACTAAGCGATCTTTTAATTCGATTTCGCTTGTTTTTACTCTTTTTATATTGATAGTTGACATCTCTGTTTCAGATTAAAATATTAAACCAGCTTCACGTGCACCTTCAGCCAATGACTTGATGCGGCCATGATATAAATAACCATTACGATCGAAAACTACCTGATTAACACCAGCTGCAATAGCTTTTTCAGCTACTGATTTACCAACTGCTTTTGATTGCTCAGATTTGTTTCCGTCTGCAGTGAAATCTTTTGATAAAGATGACGCTGAAACAATGGTTTTACCGCTATTATCATCGATAATTTGAGCATAAATTCCTTTGTTACTTCTGTATACAGATAAACGCGGACGCTCAGCAGAACCGGTTAATCTCTTTCTGATTCCTCTTTTGATTCGCTCTCTGCGAGATAATTTAACTACTGCCATGATGATTATTTTTTAGCGGCTGATTTACCAGCTTTTCTTCTTAACACTTCACCCACAAACTTGATACCTTTACCTTTATAAGGCTCCGGAGTACGTAACGAACGAATTTTCGCTGCTACCTGTCCAAGTAATTGCTTGTCGATACTCTCTAATGTAATAATTGGATTTTTACCTTTTTCTGCTAAAGTAGTAACAGTAATTTCTTTAGGTAATTCAAACACATAATGGTGGGAGAAACCTAAAACCATATCTAAGGTATTTCCAACGTTTGTTGCACGGTAACCAACACCTACCAACTCTTGTTTGGTTTGGTAACCTTCAGTAACTCCAACAATCATGTTGTTTATTAATGAACGGTATAATCCGTGTAATGCTTTATGGCGTTTTTGCTCCGAAGGGCGTGATACTGTAAAAACGCCATCTTCCTGAGCTAAAATAATATCAGAATCTACATTCTGAGTTAATTGTCCTTTTGGTCCTTTAACGGTTACTGTATTATCATCAGCAACTGTAACAGTAACACCAGCAGGAATATCAATGGGTGCTTTTCCTATTCTTGACATCTCTTATCCTCCTATTAATAAACGTAACATAAAACTTCGCCACCGATATTCAGGTTTCTAGCTTCTTTATCAGTCATTACACCTTTAGAAGTAGACAGGATAGCGATCCCTAAACCGTTTAATACACGTGGTAAATTAGAAACACCAGCGTACTTTCTTAAACCAGGTTTACTCACACGAGAAATTGTGCGTATAGCAGGTATTTTAGTTATTGGGTTATACTTCAGTGCAATTTTAATAATTCCCTGCGCATCGGTATCCTCAAACTTATAGTTTGTGATATAACCTTTATCAAAAAGAACTTTTGTCATTTCTTTTTTAAGGTTTGATGCAGGAATTTCAACAACCCTGTGGTTGGCCTTAATGGCATTCCTTACTCTTGTAAGATAATCTGCTATTGGATCTGTATTCATTATATTGATTTATGATGGTGGTTTCCTTCTCTAAACTATTCAGAGACGACCTTTCATCGGTTAATTATTATTAGTATTTAGTATAAAGTACCAGGACTTGATACCTGCTACTTTATACTATATACTTCTTTACCAGCTTGCTTTTTTAACGCCAGGAATTTTTCCTGCTAAGGCCATATCACGGAAAACTATACGTGAAATACCGAACTGACGCATATAACCACGTGGGCGTCCTGATAATTTACAACGATTGTGTAAACGTACCGGAGAAGCATTCTTCGGTAATTTATCTAATCCTTCATAATCACCAGCCGCTTTCATTGCAGCTCTTTTGTCAGCATACTTAGCAACTAATCTGGCACGTTTAACACCGCGTGCTTTTACACCTTCTTTAGCCATTATAGATTTGTGTTTGTATTTTGATTTTTAAATGGTAAACCGAATTGCTTCAATAATTCTAATGCTTCAACATCTGTTTTAGCAGTAGTTACAAAAGTAATATCCATACCCATGATTTTATTGATCTGATCGATATTGATCTCAGGGAAGATGATCTGCTCGGTAATACCTAAAGTATAGTTACCGCGTCCATCAAATCCTTTATCATTGATACCTTTGAAATCACGGATACGTGGTAAAGCAACAGCTATTAAACGATCCAAAAACTCGTACATATTGTTATCACGTAAAGTTACACGTACACCAATTGGCATACCTTTACGTAATTTAAAGTTTGAGATATCCTTTTTAGATTTAGTAGCAATTGCCAGCTGACCAGTAATCGTTGTCATCTCTTTAATAGAGTTGTCAATTAATTTCTTATCAGTACTTGCTGCACCAACACCCTGGTTGATGGCAATTTTAGTTAAGCGAGGAACCTGCATTACGCTTTTATATTGGAATTTATCCTTTAAAGCAGAAACGATATCCTCTTTATATTTTGATTTTAATCTTGGTACGTAAGACATTATTTAATTTCCTCCCCAGATTTTTTAGCTACGCGAACTGATTTACCTTCAGAATTTCTCTTTTTACCTACACGTGTAGTTTTGCCGCTTTTTGCGTCAACTAACATCAGGTTAGAAATATGAAGTGTTGCTTCTTTTTTAACGATTCCTCCGTTTGGAGTAGCCGCACTTGGTTTTGTATGCTTAGATACCATATTGGCACCTTCTACAATCGCTCTGTTTCTTTCCAACAAAACTTCTAAAACCTTTCCTTGTGTACCTTTTGAGTCACCGGCGATAACCTGAACCAGGTCACCTTTGCGGATTTTCAACTTAGGTTGTGTGTTTACTTTCTTTTTCATTTTACAAAACCTCCGGTGCTAGTGATACAATTTTCATGAATTGTTTCTCACGCAATTCTCTGGCAACCGGGCCGAAGATACGTGTTCCACGCGGCTCGTCCTGTGCGTTCAATAATACCGCTGCGTTATCGTCAAAGCGGATATATGATCCGTCTTTACGTCTTATTTCTTTCTTTGTTCTCACAACAACTGCCTTAGAGACAGTTCCTTTTTTGATGTTACCTGATGGCAGCGCACTTTTAACAGTGACAACTACTTTGTCACCTATGGATGCATAACGCTTACCGGTACCACCTAAAACACGGATCACTAAAACTTCTTTAGCTCCACTGTTGTCAGCAACATTCAGTCTTGATTCCTGTTGTACCATGTTACTTAGCTCTTTCTAAAATTTCAACTAATCTCCAGTTTTTGGTCTTACTCAGCGGACGAGTTTCCATAATAACAACCGTGTCACCTATACCACACGTGTTAGTCTCGTCATGAGCCATAAATTTGGCAGTTTTCTTCACGAACTTACCATAGATCGGGTGCTTCACTTTACGCTCAACAGCAACTACGATGGATTTTTCCATCTTGTTACTTACAACCAGCCCGGTTCTTGTTTTTCTTAATTGTCTTTCCATTTTGGACTCTAATTTATTCAGAAGCGGACTCTGTCGCAGCAGATGCTTTTGCTTCCGCCTTGCGCTTAGTCAATTCTGTGTTTAAACGTGCTATATCTTTTCTAACTCTTGTGATTCTGGTTGGATTCTCAATAGTAGAAATAGTATGAGCAAATTTCAATTTGGTGAGATTAGCTTTCTCTTCGTTTATTCTGGCAACAACCTCTTCAGTTGTTAGCTCTAAAATTTCGGCGTTCTTCATTTTAATTATTAGTTGTTAGTTAACCGTTGTTAGTTGTTAGGTAACGGCCAACAACTAAAAACTAAAAACTTATTTTTTATGCTTCTACGTAATCTCTACGTAAAACGAATTTAGTTTGTACTGGTAATTTCTGAGCTGCTAAGCGTAATGCTTCTTTAGCAACTTCCAAAGGCACACCTTCGGCTTCAAAAATCATTCTTCCTGGTCTTACAACAGCTACCCAATATTCCGGAGCACCTTTACCTTTACCCATACGAACTTCGGCTGGTTTCTTGGTAACTGGTTTGTCCGGGAAAATACGGATCCACACCTGACCTTCACGCTTCATAAAACGGGTAACCGCAATACGGGCAGCTTCGATCTGGCGACTGGTGATCCAGGCAGGCTCTAATGATTTAATTCCGAAAGAACCGAATGCAAGTTCAGCACCACGAGTTGCTAAACCTTTCATTTTGCCCTTCTGCATCTTTCTGAACTTCGTTCTTTTTGGCTGTAACATGTTCTTATTTTTTTATCGTAAACCGATGTCTAAATCTTAATTATTTTTTGGGTTTGAAACCGCCACCTGCGTTTCCACCACGATTCTGGCCCGGGCCACCGCCACGGTTTGCACCTGCTCCACCACGATTTGCGCCACCGCCACGGTTATCACCACCGCCACGTCTGTCGTTTCCACCGCGTCTGTCAGCACCACCACGTCTGTCGCCGCCACCAAATGATGCCTGGCTTCCTTCACCTCTACCTTTTACACCGGTTGTTTGACCAATGTTAGGAGAAAGATCACGTTTACCATATACTTCACCTTTACAGATCCATACTTTAACGCCGATCTTACCGTAAGTTGTTAATGCTTCCGCTAATGCGTAATCAATATCTGCACGAAGAGTATGCAATGGAGTTCTTCCATCCTTGTACTGCTCGGTACGTGCCATTTCTGCACCACCTAAACGACCAGAACACATAATTTTGATACCTTCAGCTCCCATGCGCATAGTTGATGCGATAGAAGTTTTCATGGCACGACGGAAAGAGATACGAGCTTCTAATTGCTTGGCTACTCCCTCTGCTACTAATTGTGCGTCTAACTCCGGACGTTTGATCTCAAAAATGTTGATCTGTACGTCTTTTTTGGTCAGTTTTTTTAACTCTTCTTTAATCTTATCTACTTCCTGGCCACCTTTACCAATTACAATACCCGGACGGGCAGTGTGAACAGTAATAGTGATACGTTTCAATGTACGCTCTATAACTACTTTAGATATACCGCCTTTTGAAATACGTGCAGAAAGATATTTTCTGATTTTTTCGTCCTCAACTAATTTCTCGGAGTAATCATTTCCACCGAACCAATTAGAATCCCAACCTTTGATGATACCTAATCTGGCACCTATTGGATTTGCTTTTTGTCCCATTTCTCCTTAGTTAGTTTTTGGTTCAATATTCTTACTGTCAACTACGATGGTAACGTGGTTAGAACGCTTGCGAATTCTGTGTCCACGTCCTTGCGGAGCTGGTCTTAATCTTTTCAACTGACGTCCACCGTCAACCATGATTGTTTTTACAAACAATTCATTGTCTTCAGGGCGCTGGCCTTCATTCTTAGCCTCCCAGTTTTTGATAGCTGATAATAAAAGTTTCTCAACTCTTATGGCCGCTTCTTTATTCGTATACTTTAAAATGTATAGCGCTTTCTCTACTCTTTCACCGCGGATCAGATCGACAACCAATCTCATTTTACGTGGCGAAGTAGGGCAATTATTTAGTTTTGCGATTGCTTCCATTGCTTATTTCTTCTTTTCAGCGTGACCTCTAAATGTCCTGGTTGGAGCAAACTCTCCTAATTTATGACCAACCATATTTTCCGTTACATAAACAGGAATAAATTTATTTCCGTTATGCACTGCGAACGTATGACCGACAAAATCCGGGGAGATCATTGACCGACGTGACCAGGTTTTAATTACCGATTTTTTATTAGCATCATTCATAGAGCTTACTTTCTTCTCTACGTTATGATCTATATAGGGTCCTTTTTTTATTGAACGAGCCATTATTTCTTCCTTCTCTCAATGATGTAACGATCCGATGATTTCTTTTTGTCGCGGGTTTTAAAGCCTTTGCTTAATAAACCTTTTCTTGAGCGAGGGTGACCACCTGATGATCTACCTTCACCACCACCCATTGGGTGATCGACTGGGTTCATGGCTACACCACGAACTCTTGGACGACGTCCTAACCAACGGTTTCTACCTGCTTTACCTAACACTTCGTTAGCTTTTTCAGAGTTAGAAACTGTTCCGATAGTAGCCATACAAGATGATAATATCATGCGGGTTTCGCCTGATGGCATCTTGATGATAGCATACTTACCGTCACGAGCTGATAACTGGGCATAAGTACCGGCGCTACGAGCGATGGTGGCACCTTGTCCCGGATTCAATTCAATATTGTGAATGATAGAACCTAATGGAATGCTCTTTAATGGTAATGCATTACCAACCTCAGGAGCAACAGCGTTTCCAGAAACAATTTTCTGTCCTACTGTTAAGCCTTCCGGAGCAATAATGTAACGTTTCTCACCATCGGCATAATTTACCAATGCGATACGAGCGCTACGATTCGGATCATACTCAATTGTGGCAACAGTTGCGGGGATATCGTTTTTATCGCGTTTAAAATCAATCAATCGGTATGACTTTTTATGTCCCCCACCGAGATAACGCATAGTCATTTTACCGGAATTATTTCTACCACCAGATTTCTTGATAGAAGTTACCAACGATTTTTCAGGAACGTTAGTAGTTACATCAGAGAAAACTCCTCCTACTCTGAAACGAGTACCAGGGGTAACCGGTTTAAATCTTCTTACTGCCATGTCTTAATTAAATATTGCTGTAAAAGTCAATGGATTCACCATCTTTCAACGTTACAACTGCTTTCTTGTATTTGGCTGCTTTACCAGAAACAATACCTGCTTTTGTATTACGTGATTTTATTTTTCCAACTACTACCATTGTATTGATAGACTGGATATTAACACCAAACATTTTTTCGATCTCTGTTTTGATCTGCAATTTGTTGGCTCTTGGATCGCATTTAAAAGAAAAGCGGTTTAACTTCTCAGTTAAGATTGATGCTTTTTCTGTTAAAATAGGTTTCTTTAAAATTTCCATCTTATTTGGCAAACGCCTCCTCCAATGTTTTAACAGTTTCTGCAGTTAACACAAGTTTACCTGCGTTTAATACATCATATGTATTTAACTGTGCTGCGGTAACAACTTTTGCTTTCTTTATATTTCTGCTTGATAAATAAACATTATTATTTGCAGCTGGTAATACCATTAAAGTTTTCTCGTCAGTTAGGTTTAAATCTGCAACTAACTTGATATAGTTCTTAGTACTGATTGTATCAAAACTAAAATCTTCTAAAACTACGATATTGTTATCCTGTGCTTTATAAGTTAATGCTGACTTACGAGCTAAAGATTTCAGCTTTTTGTTCAGTTTAAAACTATAATCACGAGGTTGAGGACCGAAAACACGACCACCACCATTAAACAATGGAGATTTGATTGATCCTGCACGGGCACCACCAGTACCTTTTTGCTTATATAATTTGCGGGTTGAACCTGCAATTTCATTACGTTGTTTAGACTTATGCGTTCCCTGACGTTGGTTAGCCAGATATTGCTTAACATCTAAGTAGATTGCGTGATCGCTTGGTTGAACCGCGAAGATCGCATCAGGAAGTTGCACCTTGGCACCTGTTTCTTTGCCTGATATATTTATTACGTTAACTTCCATCCTCTTATTTATCAACGATTACGTAAGAACCTTTAGCTCCCGGGATTGAACCGCTAACTACTAATAAGTTTTGCTCCGGATACACCTTCAATACTTCAAGGTTTTGGATCTTTACACGATCACCACCCATACGTCCAGCCATGCGCATTCCTTTGAATACACGTGAAGGCCATGAAGAAGCTCCTAATGAACCTGGCGCTCTTAGACGGTTATGCTGTCCGTGAGTTTGACCACCCACACCGGCAAAACCATGGCGCTTAACCACACCCTGAAAACCTTTACCTTTTGAAGTTCCAACAACATCTACGAAGTCGCCTTCAGCAAAAATTCCAACTGATACCGTATCACCAAGGCTTTTCTCATCTTCAAACGTCTTAAACTCAACCAGCTTACGCTTTGGAGTTGTGTTTGCTTTTTCGAAATGTCCTTTTAATGGTCCGGAGGTGTTTTTTTCTTTCTTTTCATCGAAAGCTAACTGAACTGCTGCGTAGCCGTCCTGATCAACGGTGCGTAGCTGAGTCACTACACAAGGCCCAGCTTCAATCACTGTACAAGGGATGTTTTTCCCTTCAGCGTCGAATATGCTGGTCATTCCTACTTTTTTTCCAATAATTCCTGACATTTTCTATTATTTCAATTTGTGCCCATCGAAGCAGTAGGGCTTCGTTCAAGGCATAGTAAACCCCTTTAAGGGAGGGCAAAGATAGAAAAGTCTTATTAATTATCAAACACTTAGCAAGTTATTTTTATTATTTATTACTTTTTATTTTTCAGACCGTAACTTGCATCATCAGAAATATTAAAAACATTTCTTTAAATATTCTCTGAATTGAATTTAAAGCCTGATTACGGGCAATAAATGAATTTTATAACTGTTAGTTTATAAAATTGTAATTAAAATCTCTCCATGATCAAATTTTTAAAATCCCATTTATCTGTCGTAGTAATATTATTATTAACTACCAGCAATACTATTTTTGCTCAGGATAGCACCGTAGCATCTGATCCTTCTATTGAAGGACAGTATAAAGAGATCCTGCAAAAGTCGAAAAATAATGACCAAGGTTTTAAAATTATCAATCCGGCCCGACTTCAAAGCTATCACAGAACTGTATTAGATAGTCTAAACTCAACAAATTCAGCTTTAGCGCTTACTAACGCAAAGTTAGTTAGTCAGGAGAAAACTATCAGAACCCTTTCTAAAGAAGCAAAAGCCTATCAGGATAGTTTAAATAAATCGGAGAACTTAAATGATTCGATGAATTTTATTGGTATCCAGATAGAAAAATCTTCCTATAGATTAATTATGTGGGGACTGGTGATATTCCTGGCTGCCGTACTGGCTTTTACTCTATTCCGTTCTACATCTTACCGCAAAGAAGCAAAGTATCGCATAAAGCTGTATGATGAGCTTTTCGAGGAACATCAGGCTTACAAAGTTAAAGCCAACGATAAGGAAAAGAAATTAGCCCGGGAATTGCAAACCGAAAAAAACCGGGTTGAAGAATTATTATCGCGGTAGCATTTTTTATTATCCTTAAATCAAAACTGTTCTATAAAAAATACAGTTTATCTTGATTAGTTAATTTTCTGAAAATCTCTCAATTCCTTGAGTTAAATACTTTTCGCCTTGATTTTTCGTTTGCACACTCACATAAATCTCATTTTGGTTTCATAGTTGATATATAGGTGTTTCAAAACTTAAATATTATGGAACCTTACAAAAAAATTCTAGGTGCGGCAATGATTCTTGCTTTAGCCTCATGTACCTCAAATCAAAAAATTATTCCTGGAACTTATGTAGATCTAAACACAGGTGATTCTATTAATGTGGTTTCAGATCCCAAAACTGGATATGCTTATAATGCAGAAACAGATAAACCTGTTTATTTATATGTGGATGATAATCAGGATACTGTTTTTACAACCGGAATGGTAGTAAACAATAAACTGGTTCCTACGGAAGATGGTAAGTATGAAGTTGACGGTGCGAAAGTAAAAGTTGATGATGAAGAAGTAAAAATCAAATATGATGATTACAAAAAGAAGGTTGACGACGGAAGTTACAAAGTAAAAAACGGCGACTACAAGAAAAAGGTTGACGGTGATGAAATGAAAATCAAAGACGGAGATTACAAGAAAAAAGTTGACGGTGATGAAGTAAAGATTAAAGACGGAGATACTAAAATCAAAATAGAAGATGGTGTGGTTACCAAACGAAAAAACTAATAAACATAAAACTCAAAACTTAACAACTAATAAAATCAAACCAAAATGAAATCAACACATAAATTATTTTTAGGTGCCTGTATGATGCTTGCTTTTGCATCATGTGCAAATGACCAGAAAAGTGCTTCAACGGATGATCCTACAAATGCAGATGAATTGGCTTACACAGAAACAGAAGCAGCGGTAGTTCCTGGCTCATATGTAGATTTAAATACAGGTAAACCAATTTATATTATTGCCGATCCGGAAACCGGATATGCTTATGACAGTATCAGCAAAGTACCTGTAGATTTTTATATCAACAGCACAACCGGAGATACATTATACAAAACCGGTTTAGTAGTTAACCATAACCTAATCAACTCTGACGGGAAATGGATGTTTGATGAAACCAAGGTCAAAATTGATGGCGATAAAATCAAAATCAAAAATGGAGATGAGAAGATCAAAATCAATGGTGAAGAAACCAAAGTAAAAGATGGTGACTACAAAAAGAAAACTGATGGTGATAACATGAAAATTAAAGACGGAGATGATAAAACCAAGGTTGAAGATGGTGAAGTAAAAAGCAAACCAGCTAACTAAGAAGATTAATCAAATCTTATAAACAAAAATATCCCTTCCGGAAGCCGGAAGGGATATTTTTTTGATCAATAGTCGCTATTATACTTTAATCTCAACTTCAACACCACTTGGCAATTCAAGCTTCATTAACGCATCAACAGTTTTAGAGTTAGAACTGTAGATATCTAATAAACGCTTGTAAGAGCATAACTGAAATTGCTCTCTTGCTTTTTTGTTCACGTGCGGTGAACGCAAAACAGTAAAGATTTTCTTTTCAGTTGGCAATGGAATTGGACCACTAACTACTGCACCAGTAGGTTTTACAGTCTTAACGATTTTCTCAGCAGATTTATCTACTAAATTGTAATCGTAAGATTTTAATTTAATTCTGATTCTTTGGCTCATTTTGTTTTTTAGTTTGGATCATCGTTAGAGCTATTTATAACGACAATCTGATTTATTTTTATGTTAGCGGAAAGATTAAAGAGCAAAGAATAAGGACACGAGGTCTTTTATCTTTGCTCTTTATTCTTTTATCTTAATTAAGCGTTAGCCGCTTTTTTACCTTTTACTTTTGCAATTACTTCTTCCTGAACGCCTTTTGGAGCTTCAGCATAATGATCAAACTCCATTGTAGAGGTTGCACGACCAGAAGTGATAGTACGTAACTGAGTTACATAACCAAACATTTCTGAAAGAGGTACAGTTGCTTTAATAACCTGCGCACCGGCACGTGAATCCATACCTAAAAGCTGGCCACGACGACGGTTCATGTCACCGATTACATCACCCATGTTTTCTTCTGGGGTTAAGATCTCGATTTTCATGATTGGCTCCATCAATACAGGCTTACATTTTGGTAAAGCTTCGCGGAAGCAGGATTTAGCACAAATCTCAAATGATAATGCATCTGAATCGACTGCGTGGAAAGATCCGTCAATTAAGCGAACTTTCATATCCTGTAAAGGATAACCAGCCAATACACCATTTACCATTGCAGCTGCAAATCCCTTTTCAACAGATGGAATAAATTCACGGGGAATAGAACCACCAGAAATTTCGTTGATAAACTGTAAACCAGTTTTACCTTCGTCATTCGGAGAAATAACAACCTGAATATCAGCGAACTTACCACGACCACCAGTTTGTTTCTTATATGTTTCGCGGTGCTGAGTAGTACCTGTAATTGCTTCTTTGTAAGAAACCTGTGGCGCTCCCTGGTTAACTTCTACTTTAAACTCACGTTTCAAACGATCCATGATAATGTCTAAGTGAAGCTCACCCATTCCAGAAATAACTGTCTGACCAGTTTCCTCATCCGTTTTTACGTGGAAAGTAGGATCCTCTTCAGATAATTTCCCTAAAGCCATTCCTAATTTATCTACGTCGGCCTGAGTTTTTGGCTCAATAGCTAAACCGATAACCGGCTCAGGGAAATTCATTGATTCTAGAATGATCTGGTGTTTCTCATCACAAAGAGTATCACCTGTTTTAATATCCTTGAAACCAACTACCGCTGCAATATCTCCTGCTCCAACATTTGGAATTGGGTTTTGTTTGTTAGCGTGCATCTGGAAGATACGTGAAATACGCTCCTTGTTACCAGAACGCATGTTATAAACATATGAACCAGCTTCAAGATTTCCTGAATAAACACGAATGAAACATAAACGACCTACGAAAGGATCTGTTGCAATTTTAAATGCTAAAGCTGCAAACGGCTCTTTTTCTGATGGCTTACGTATTAATTCTTCGCCCGTATCCGGATGAGTTCCAACAATACCTTCAACATCCATTGGCGAAGGAAGTAATTCCATCACATAATCCAGCATGGTTTGAACACCTTTGTTTTTGAAAGATGAACCACAAACCATAGGAACAATTTTTGCATCTAATACTGCCTGACGTAAAGCATCTAAAACTTCACGCTCGGTGATAGTTTCCGGAGCTTCAAAGAATTTCTCCATCAAACCTTCATCATACTCAGCTACTGATTCAAGTAATTTCTCTCTCCACTCAGCAACTTCTTCAAGCATGTCTTCCGGAATTGGAACTTCTGTAAAGGTCATACCTTTATCATGCTCATTCCAAACAATACCGCGGTTGTTAATTAAATCAACAACTCCCTGAAAATTATCTTCAGCACCTATTGGTAACTGTAAAGGAACTGCATTAGAACCCAACATATCTTTAACCTGCTTAACAACTTTTAAGAAGTCAGCACCAGAACGGTCCATTTTGTTAACAAAACCAATACGGGCTACATTGTAGTTATTAGCTAAACGCCAGTTGGTTTCAGATTGTGGCTCAACACCATCAACCGCAGAAAACAAAAACACCAATCCATCCAATACACGTAATGAACGGTTTACCTCAACGGTAAAATCCACGTGTCCCGGTGTATCAATAATGTTAATGTGATAGGTTTTATTTCTGTATTTCCAATCAACAGTTGTAGCAGCAGACGTAATAGTAATACCACGCTCCTGCTCCTGTGCCATCCAGTCCATAGTTGCTGCACCTTCGTGCACTTCACCTATTTTGTGGCTAACACCTGAATAATAAAGGATACGCTCTGTTGTAGTAGTTTTACCTGCATCAATGTGAGCTGCAATTCCTATATTTCTTGTGTATTTTAAATCTCTTGACATTGTATTATTTCTGATTAGAATCTAAAATGAGAGAACGCTTTATTAGCTTCAGCCATTTTATGGGTATCTTCTTTCTTTTTCACTGCAGCGCCTTCGCCTTTAGAAGCAGAAATAATTTCTCCGGCTAATTTCTCCATCATGGTTTTCTCTCCACGCTTGCGTGAATAGTTAATTAACCATTTCATCCCCAAAGCAATTTTACGCTCCGGACGAACTTCTGTTGGAACCTGGAAGTTTGCACCACCCACACGACGAGATTTAACCTCTACAGCAGGCATTACATTGTTCAAAGCTTTTTTCCAGGCTTCTAATCCATTCTCACTTGTTTTTTTCTCTACTAACTCAACGGCATCGTAGAAAATGCTGTACGCGATAGATTTTTTACCATCGTACATCATATTATTCACAAACCTGGTCACCATTATGTCGTTAAACTTTGGATCTGGCAGGATGATTCTCTTTTTTGGTTTTGACTTTCTCATTTTGCTTTCCTCCGCTTATTTCTTTTTACCCTTAGTTGGAGCTGCTGCTACCTGACCTGGTTTTGGTTTCTTGGTACCGTATTTAGAACGGCGTTGGTTACGACCGGCAACACCAGAAGTATCTAATGCACCACGGATGATGTGGTAACGTACACCCGGTAAATCTTTCACACGACCGCCGCGGATCAATACAATTGAGTGTTCCTGCAAGTTGTGACCTTCACCCGGAATGTAAGCATTCACTTCTTTTCCGTTGGTTAAGCGCACACGTGCAACTTTACGCATTGCTGAGTTTGGTTTTTTAGGGGTAGTGGTATACACACGTGTGCACACTCCTCTTCGCTGTGGACAGCTGTCCAACGCTGGTGACTTACTCTTGTCAACCAGAGCTACTCTACCTTTTCTAACTAATTGTTGGATTGTAGGCATTTTTTCCTTTTAATGAATTGATATTTCTGTCCCTTAATTTAGGGACTGCAAAAGTAGAATTTTATTTTGATAATCAAGAGGTTGAAGGATAAATTTATTTGTTAAAGGAGTAAGGCGGTGGGTTTGATGTGACTGATTGATTTTGAAGTATGGTAAATACGATTTTTAATTTGGGAAAGCAGGTACGGTGCATCTAGTAAAGTTTGCTCCCGCTTTCCGCTCATACTACACAGTCCTTAGGCGCATGGCCGGTATCCGCTGCAATCGGGTTTAGGAAGTTCCGGAGGTGCTTCTATTTTTGATTGCAAATTAAAGATTATGAAATCGGAATTGAAAAATCCCGATTAGCGATGCCAATGTATTTTAAGTTTCGTAAACCTTTTCAGCAGTCTCATAATTTCAAAAAGACCCACTTGTTTTTAGCTATAGATTTTGTTATTGTTATTTCAAGATAGCTATCTAAAATTAAATTATTTAACAGCTAGCTGATTATCAATTTTTTCGGGATTCAGAGATTTCAATTCATCCATTAAAAGTTGAATTTGATCGCGGTTAATTGATCCTCTCAAAACCACAACTCCTTCTGCCACGTCGGCCTGTACTCCTGGATATTTACTGATAGTAGATTGGACAGACGTCCTTAAGGTTAAATCAGTTTCTGTTATTTGCTGAATATTATTCTTTACAGAATCAACACCATCCATCTCCTTTATCTTGTTTTCAATTTCGGTAGCGCAATCCCCACCCTCACAAGAGCCCGTCAGGGTGACAACCCCATCTTTTACAACCGCATTCACTCCTTGATAGGCTTTATTATCCTGCCACTGTGTAGTAATATTACCTTTAATCTCCTGATCATTAGGCTTGTTGTTGCAGGATGTGGTCACAAATAAAAAGGAACCTAAAATGAATAAAAAACCTGCTTGTCTGATTTTAATGTTCAACTGTTTCATAATTTTTTTCAATAGATGAGTCAAATTTCAAACAAAAAATATGCCAGCTGTAATATTTTTTTTCACTTTAAAGGGTTCGCTTTCAGTTTTCTGTAGTTGTATTTTGCGGCCCCTAGTACGGGTTGTTATTCTTGTCAACCAGTGCTACTCTTCCTTGTAACTAATTGTTTAATAAAAAATCACACCCGGCACGCGTGCGCTGGCCAGGACTAATAAAAATTAGACGCGGCCCGCGTGCGCTAGCTAGGACTCTGAATAAATATTAAATAATCTTTATAACTTTTTTCAATTCTGTAGACCAGTGATGCCAAGAAGCTAGTAGAAAAGCTAAATATATGTTTAATATTTTGAAACTTATTTCATTTTTTGAAACTTAAGTCATATATTCGATTAATGGTCATACTGATAAAAAGAACCCTTGCAGAATTTGCGAAGAAACATCCAACATCAGCGGAGCCATTGAATCATTGGTATGAAATTGCAAGGACAGCTAATTGGGGCAGGTTGGCTGATATTAAAGAAGCATTTAACAATGTTGATTATGTCGGAAATGATAGGTATATTTTTAATATCAAAGGAAATGATTACCGGCTTGTTGTCATGATATTTTTTGATAAACGCACCATTTATATCAGGTTCATTGGTACGCATAATGAGTATGATAAAATTAATTGCTCAACTATATAATTGAAGAGAAATGATTGATAAAATTAGAAACGAAGCTCAATACAATCAGGTTATAGCTTTAATAGAAACCTTTATTAAAAAGGCAACTGAAGGTGGAGGCTTTCATTCACTGTCTAAAACAGAGGCCGACGAGTTAAGTTGTATTAGCTTATTAACTGAGCAATACGAAGATAATATTCTAAATATAATGCCTTTGCCGGTTACTATTAACTCAGTAGTGCAAAACAAGATAAACGAATTGAATATAACCCAGGGTAAATTGGCAGAAATGTTGGAGGTAGGGAAACCTAAATTATCCCAAATATTAACCGGGAAACGCCCGCCTGATGTACGGTTTTTGAAGGCTGTTCATAGTAAATTAGGTATTAGCGGCGATTTTTTGTTGGACAATGCTTAACGGGATGATAAAAAAATTTGATGTTTTGCGGTTCTAATAGTTAAGGTAAAGAACAAGCGACACGCTTGCGCCAGCGTGGGAGCCTAATATCGAACAATAAATATGCCAGCTATGGTATTTTTTTCCTTTAAATGATCAGCTTTTATAAAGACTTTAAAGACTAATTCGCAAGCATTTTTCTCTTTTAATGAAATATTTAGTTATTTAAAAAAGAACAAGTCACACGCGGCACGCGTGCGCTAGCGAGGCCAGCGTGGGTACTATTTTATTATAAATTCTAATAAAATAAAAAATATAAACTCCGCTAGTGCATTTCGCTTACGCACGCGGGCCGCGTGTGTTGAAGCTTAAGGCAGGAAATTTTATCATTTAAAACCCTAAACTAAGAAATTCACATTCTTACAATGTAGGACGTTTAGCTAAAATTCCGGGGGTGATCACATTAAGTTGCCAAAAACGTGCAGAATGTATGCATTTAACTTATAAATCAATGCTGCTTCCCTCGCTGGCGCACGCGTGCCGCGTGTGTTTAAATATTATTTAAATATCAATGGAAACTATTCGATCAATAGACTTACAAGCTGTTGTTTAATTCCCGGAATAATCTGTTGGTTGCAAAAATAGGATATCGATCTTAGAAACGTTATTCTGATAATATTCCCTCGCTGGCGCACGCGTGTCGCGTGTGTTTAAATATTATTTAAATATCAATGGAAACTATTCGATCCCAGCTAGCGCACGCGTGCCGCGTGTGTCCACGTACATGATCCTGGTTTCTCAATTAAAATACGATCCAAAGACTTAAAAAAAAAGCTGTTGTTTATATTCCCGAATAATCCGTTGGCTGCAAAAATAGGATATCGATCTTAGAAACGTTATTCTGATAATATTCCATCGTAGAAAGCTTCTTCCATTCCGCACTATTGCCAAACGCCTTCCAGTGTTCATCCCTGGAGGCCATATCTTCGAACGTGGTCATGTACATCAAATTCGGCATTTGGCTTCCCGCAAGTACAGTTCCGTAAAACACCGCGTTGAAACCAAGACGTGAAAACAAATCTATTTCTCCTCCTTCATTAAACATATGAACCTTGTTTTTAAAAAAATTTTCGGTTGGCCCTTCGTAACTGCGCAATTCATACACTCTTTTTTCGGGAGCATTTTTTAATTGCGGAACTTGCAGGTTTGGCATATCGGCAAATGCCTTAATAAAAATGGACTCTATTCTGTTGTAGGGCGGTTTATTGTAAGCCGCATCTAAATATAACTTCCCACTATCCTGATATTGCCGATCTTTTCCAATTTGCTCGGGCATATTGGCAAATTGCTGTGGAGATTTGTAAGGAATTAAAACATAAATACGCTTGTCTTTCAATGTATCGTTTCCTATTGGTTTAAAAACACCAACATTTTTTATCCCTTCACGATTTAAGGCAGGTATAAAAGCATTTTTTAGATAGTTGTCCACAATTACTTCCTGCTCTTTATTTTCAAGATGATAGACTTTTATCTCGTAAAACAAACTCCTTTTAGATTGTCCGAAAAGTTTTTGAGAAATACCCGAAAATATAAATAGGCCAAAGAATACAACCGTTGCGAACTTCATATATAATTTATTTTTTTCTCTAAACTAGCATTAAAATCCTTAAGATTAGCCACTTCCATAGTAAGGAATAACGCTAGAGAATTCGGGAATATGAATTTGCCTCGAAGGCTCTCACTGGTGCAAGCGTGCCGTGTGTGTTTAAAATCTTTCAAAAATTAAGGTAGAAAATCTAACCGCTTACAAACTATACTAAAGGCACCACATTCACTAAAGTGTCCAACCTTCTTGCCCTTTCCCAATTATTCAACAATTCGTTTTAACTTCGGAAGGTTTATAATTGAACTATTAAATTATTATAGTCCTCATGTGAACCAATCCAAAACCAAATAATTACACTTTTACTTACAACTCCCAAAGCTCTGTAGGATAAACCAACTCTAATTGAATAAATTTCTCTTTTAGAATGAATTTGCTTGAAATGCAAACTTGAATGGTGCGGATTTAATTTCCATGTCTTATAAGAATCTCTGGCCTTTCCTTGAACATTTTTAGGAAGTTTTGCAAGGGCTTTTCTAAACCTATCAGTGGTTACAGATTTCAACTACCAGTCTTTTTGATCGGTTTTCCCACTTTCATATTCTTTTAGAGCTTCCATTGCAAGACTTTCTAATTTATCATCACTTGTTGAAAAAGACTCTTCCCAATTTAATTCTTCATTTATTATTTTAGCGATGTGCATTTGCTTTTTAGCATCCAAGTGCTCTACTTTTGCAATCACCTGCTTCAGTTCTTCAATCATCATTAATCTTTTTTTAAAATTAAGTTTAAAAATTGGTTATTTACCCTTTCGAAAAATCGTCATTTATCTCGATCCAGTAACCGTCCGGATCCTTAAAATAGATCTGATTAATTCCGTCCGGCCGAACAGTTGGACTTTTACTATCGCCGGGCCAATTTTCAAAATCAACTTTGTTGGAATTTAAAACTTTAATAAAATCATCAACAGAAGGAACACTGAAACACAAATGCCTGTGCTTAAACTGCTGCATATTTTCTTCGGCGCCTTCTATTAAATGTAATTGGCCGGCCGAGCCAAGCGTAAACCAGGTATGTTTTCCATCGTGAAAAGGATTATCCATGATTTGAAGACCTATAATATCCTGATAAAAAGCAGTACTACTTTTTAAATTGTGCACATAAACGGCGATATGATTTAAAACTGGTGCCTTTGTTTGGGCACTTGCTTTATTCGGCAAGGCATTCATCAATAAGAAAGATAATATCACCACTCTAACGTATTTCATGATTTCAATTTTAAAACTAAATATACTGAAAGCGTTTTGCCGAAATGCAACTCAATGTATATAAAATCGAAATTTAAAACTGTGCAAATAAATCAATTATGAATTTGGAAGGGGCAAATAAAATTTTGGTTTAAATTGCACAACATATTATATTATATTGATAGAACTCTAACCAATAAATTCTCTATGACGACTAATCCGCAGTTGGATTTAGCTTTTGACTTTGTAACACTTACAGACCGAAATATTTTTTTGACCGGAAAAGCAGGTACGGGCAAAACCACATTTTTACACAACTTAAAAAAGTCAACATCCAAACGGATGGCCATTGTTGCGCCTACTGGTGTTGCAGCAATTAATGCGGGCGGAGTTACCATTCACTCTTTCTTCCAAATGCCTTTCGGCCCTTATGTTCCGGAGAATAGTGCAGCTTCTGAAAACGCACGTTTCCAGAAAAAATTTAGTCGTGATAAAATCAATCTGATTCGGAGTTTAGATCTGTTAGTTATTGATGAAATAAGTATGGTTCGGGCGGATACTTTAGATTGTATTGACGAAGTTTTAAGACGTTACAAAAACCACAATAAACCATTCGGCGGCGTACAGTTGTTAATGATAGGCGATTTGCACCAGCTTTCTCCGGTTGTAAAAGATGATGACTGGAAAATCCTGAAAGACTATTATCAGAATCTTTTCTTTTTCAGCAGTACCGCTTTAAGGAAGACACAGCCTATAAGCATCGAATTAAAACATATTTACCGCCAATCTGATACCTTTTTCATTGATCTTTTAAATCGGGTAAGGCAAAATCAAATTGATGCAGAAACTCTGGAATTATTGAATCAGAGATACATTCCAGACTTTAAACCTACAGAAAGCGAAGGTTATATCACCTTAACGACGCATAATCACACAGCTCAAAAAATTAACGAGCTGAAACTGAAAGAAATCGATTCGAAAACTTTCACATTCAGTGCAACCGTTCTCGATGATTTTCCCGAATACTCTTATCCGACGGTTGCAGAACTGGAGCTTAAAATTGGCGCTCAGGTTATGTTTGTTAAAAACGATCCATCCCGGGAACGGTTATTTTACAATGGAAAAATAGGCGTCATCACAAAAATTGAAAATGAAATAATTTTTGTAAAGTGCCCCGGAGAACCGTTGGAACTAAGAGTTGAACCTTTGGAATGGACCAATATCAAGTATAATTTAAATAAAGAAAGTAAGGAAGTTGAAGAACAGATAATCGGCAGTTTTACGCAATATCCCTTAAAACTGGCCTGGGCAATTACCATCCATAAAAGTCAGGGTTTAACTTTTGAAAGAGCAATTATTGACGCTAACGCAGCTTTTGCTCATGGTCAGGTCTATGTGGCATTAAGCCGATGCAAAAGTTTTGAAGGAATGGTTCTTCGAAGTCAGATCTCGTTTAACAGTGTAAAAACAGACGGAACAGTTTCTGAATACACAAAAAAAGCTGAAGAGAATTCACCCGGAGAGGACCAGTTAAAAGCTGCAAAAATTACCTTTCAGCAATCTTTACTGTATGATCTTTTTGATTTCTCGAATTTAAAAAGCAGTTTTTTTGCACTTCAAAAAATTGTCCAAGAACATTACAATACATTGGTCGCACTATCGTACGGTGAGTTTATCAGTCTCAAAGAATCTCTTGAAAAAGAAGTTTATGATGTTGCAGATACATTCAAAAAGCATTTGGATTTTTATTTGAAATCTGAAATTCTGCCCGAAAACAATCAGGAACTTCAGGAAAGAATCAAAAAAGCCTGTAATTATTTTATCGGCAAAACCGAGGAATTGTACAATCAGAAATTAAGCGGACTAACTTTTGAAACAGATAATAAAGTTGTAAAAACGAGTCTCGGCGAAGCATTGGAAAATTTAGCTAAGGAGATTTTCATTAAAACCGCAGGAATGAAATTATGTCTGAACGGTTTTTCTACTCTGAAGTATTTGCAAACTATTGCCAATGCAGAAATTGATTTTGCTTCCTCAAAAACTAAAGTTGTGAGCAGTAAAACTTCCGCTTTACAAACACATCCTGAATTATACAACAGCTTAAAATCCTGGCGGGATAATCTTGCAGAAGAAAGAAACCAGCCGGTTTATATTATCCTCGCTCAGAAATCATTACTTGAGATAGTAAAAAAATTACCTGCTTCTTTACAGGAGTTAGGAACCGTAAAAGGAGTAGGAAAAATAAAATTAAAGCAGTTCGGAAGTCAGATCATGGAACTGATTAATACGTATTGCGAGGAGAACAATATTCCGCGGAAACAATCTGAAATCAGTTTAAAGCCAGAAAAAGTTAAGGTCGACACGAAAAAGGTTTCTTTTGATCTGTATAAATCCGGCAAAACGATTTCTGAAATTGCCGCTGAAAGAGGATACACCACTTCAACAATTGAAGGTCATTTGGGACAGTATATTACAACAGGCGAAATCAATGTTTTTGATCTGGTTTCCAAATTGAAAGTAGCTAAAATTATGGCTTATATTGTTCAGCATCCAAAATCTACAACCAGCGAAACTAAAATGGCTTTAGGCGAAACAGTTTCTTACGGTGATTTAAAAGCTGTAATGAATCATCTGGAATATATAAATGCAGAAACAGAATGATTAATCATTAAACACTTCATCAAGATTTAATTCAAAGCCCTCCAGAATTTCTGACTTTATTTTTTCACATAAAGTGAAGAGTTTGGATGGTTGATATTTTCCTTCGGAATTAAGAGTATACTTTAAAAAGGTTTTTTCTATCGGGCTGATCACCCAATATTCTTTTACCCCAAATTCCTCGTAAACACTGTATTTATAAAGAAGTTCTTTTTTATTATTGCCTTCGGAGAGTATTTCAACGACAATGCCGGGAGCTCCGATACAACCTTTATCATCCAACTTATCCCGATCGCAGATTACGCAAATGTCTGGTTGCAAAACGGTGTAAATATCCTGATCGACCTTGCTGTTTTTAGTAAACCGAACATCAAAGGGAGCCGAATAAACTTTGCAGGATTTATTTTTCAGATAATCAAAAAGTGCCGAGGAAATAGATATAGAAATTTGCTGATGAATCCGTGAAGGAGCCGGAGTCATTTTAAATATCTTGCCTCTAATTAATTCAACCCTTTCGTCAAAAAGCCATGACAAATAATTTGCATAACTGTAATTGAGCGAGGCATCAATATCTTCAAAAGCTAAAGTTTTATTTGCCTGATTAGTTAAATCACATGGATCGGGATTTTCCATCTCATAAATTTACTAAATAAATATTTGTTGAAAATTCCTTTATTGAACCGATTAACTAAAATTCTCCTTGTACAGTTCTTCATCAAAACCGAGCAAAATTCCCTTTTCCGTTTCAATAACCGGGCGTTTAATAACACTCGTTTTTTCCTGCATTAATTTAAAAGCAGCACTTTGATTATTAATAGTATTCTGAACTTCTCCGTCCAATTTTTTCCAAGTTGTTCCTCTTTTATTTAATAATGCTTCAAAGCCTTTTTGCTCAGACCATTCTTTTAATTTGCTTTCGCTGATACCGAGTTTTTTAAAATCGTGAAATTCAAAATCAATATTATTTTCTTTCAGCCAGTTTAATGCTTTACTAACTGTATTGCAGTTTTTAATTCCGTAAACTTTCATTTTTTACTTGTTTAATCGTGTCATAGTTAACTCTGCACCTGCACTTACAAAACTCTCAATAAATTCTATCGATTTATCTATTAAAGCCGGCAATTCCAATTGTTCATCCGGATCAAATCCACTTAAAACATAATCAACCTGTCTTCCTTTCTGGAAACTATCTCCTATTCCAAAACGCAACCGGGCATAATCTGAATTGCCCAGAACGCTTTCAATACTTTTTAATCCATTGTGCCCGGCAGAACTTCCCTTTGGTTTTAATCTGATTTTACCAAATGGCAATGCCAGATCGTCTACCAGAATTAAAACATTCTCTACCGGAATTTTAGATTCCTGCATCCAGTAATTCAAGGCCTTTCCGCTCAGATTCATGTAAGTTGTAGGTTTTATCAAATGAATCTTGCGGCCTTTATGGCTAATCTCGGTGTACCAGGCCAAACGCATATTATAAAAAGACGCTCCTGCCCTTTTTGCCATTTCATCTGCAATCATAAAACCAATGTTATGCCTTGTATCTGCGTATTCCGGACCAATGTTTCCTAAACCAACAATTAAATATTTCATGAATAGCTAATGAGAAATAGAATTTAAGCGATTGAAACAAAGAAATAGAATTTATATGAAATCTTATCCATTCTACCTTATTTTCAATCATAAAAAAAGCAGTACAAATAAATCTGCACTGCTTTTTAAATATAATTCAAAAGAAATTATTTTCCTTTTGCTTCGTTTTCAGCTTGTTTCAACGCACGAGACATTGTAACAGAAACGATAGTATCGTCTTGATTGTTCATGATTTTAAAGTTATCAAACTTCAACTCATCAACTCCAACAGATTTACCAACATCTAATTTAGAAATAGAAACCTCAACGTTCTGAGGCATATCTTTTGGTAAAGCTTTAACACGTAGATTACGTAATTTTTGAACCAGTTTACCACCAGTTTTAACACCCGGAGAAGTTCCGGTTAATTTTACAGGAATTTCCATAACCACCGGTTTCTTCTCATCTAACTGTAAGAAGTCAACGTGTAATGGTAAATCTGTTAAAGGGTGAAACTGAACAGCTTGAACGATTGCCTGAGTTTTTGTTCCGGCAAGATCAATATCTACGAATTGAACGTCTGGTGAATACACCAAACCTTTCAAATCAGCTGCTGAAACGGCAAAGTGAGATTGTGTTTTCCCACCGTAAAGAACTGCCGGTACCAATCCTTGGTAACGTAATTCCTTAGCGTCTCTTTTCCCTACGTTCTCTCTTGGAGAACCGCTAATTGCAATTGATTTCATTATTTATTTATTTAATTGTTATTTATTCTCTTTAATGAACTCAGAATCAATATTCTTTATTACTTCATCTTTATTCCTTATTCTTTAATCCTTATTCTTTAATCCTTCTTCTTTAATCCTATTTAGTCCACTCTAAAAAGCTCGCTGATAGAACCGTGCTCATTTACATTGGCAATAGCTCTGGCAAACAGATCTGCAGTAGATAATACTTTTATTTTTGAGCTTTCACCTCTCAACGGAATTGTATCTGTTACAATCAATTCCGCAAGCATTGAATTCTCAATAGTTTCATACGCATTGCCCGATAGAACCGGATGCGTACAAACTGCACGAACGCTGTTTGCACCATTTTCCATGATGAGGCTTGCTGCTTTTGCTAATGTTCCGGCAGTATCGCAAATATCATCAATCAAAACAATATCCTGTCCGGTTACATCACCAATAATAGACATAGACTCAATTTCATTCGCTCTTTTTCTGCGTTTATCGCAAATCACAACTTCGGCATTAAAAAACTTAGCAAACGTTCTGGCTCTGTAAGATCCACCCATATCAGGCGAAGCAATAGTCAGGTTTGGTAAATTTAATGACTTAATGTGCGGTACAAAAATAACCGAAGCATCTAAGTGATCTACCGGAATATCAAAAAATCCCTGAATTTGCGCTGCGTGCAAATCCATGGTCATTATTCGGTGAGCACCAGCGGCCGTAATCAGATTAGCCATTAATTTAGCACCAATTGCAACACGTGGCTTATCTTTTCTATCCTGACGAGCTAATCCAAAATAAGGAATAACTACCGTGATATAATGTGCAGAAGCACGTTTTGCAGCATCTGTCATTAACAGCAATTCAACCAGATTATCATTTGGCTGATTGGTGGACTGGATTAGAAAAATATCACATCCACGAACTGTTTCATTAAAATGAGGCTGAAATTCACCGTCGCTGAATCTGGAAATGGTAAGATCTCCAAGTTCTTTTCCATAAGCTTTAGCAATGTTTTCTGCTAGTACTTTCGTACCGGAACCGGAAAATAATTTTACGGGATTAAAAGACAAGGGCATGGCGCACTGGATAAAAGGATTTAAAAAAAATTCGGATTGCATTCTGCAATCCGAAATCCTTATTGTTGCCCGACCAGGATTCGAACCTAGACAAACTGCACCAAAAACAGTTGTACTACCTTTATACTATCGGGCAATTCAATTCTCCCGGACAATGTCCTTTTGAAATGGAATGCAAATATAGGCGGATAACCTATAAAGTGCAAATCAATTTTATTTTTTTTTCGAAAGATTAAATATGTGGCTTTCGGGCGTTAATTTGTGTTAAATGAAATCCAAGTTTTTATAATTATCAATAGTATTCACTATTTTCGGCAGCGATTTTTTCTTAAAAGAAAACCCACAGCATGAATTATCAGAAAATAAATAACATTTTAGGTTGGACAGCTTTTGCAGTTGCAACCGTAGTTTACACTTTAACATTAGAACCAACAGCAAGTTTTTGGGATTGCGGCGAATTTATTTCGGCCGCATTTAAATTACAGGTTGTACATCAACCGGGTGCTCCTTTATTCCTGATGATCGGAAGAATATTTTCTTTAATTGCCGGGAATGATTTAAGTCGGGTTGCTTATTGGGTAAATATGAGTTCGGCTCTGGCTAGTGCCGCCACCATTATGTTTTTATTCTGGACCATTACTGCTTTAGCAAGAAAAATTATTGCCCGCGGAACTGAAATACCTACAACTACACAATTACTGGTTATTATGGGTTCCGGAATTGTTGGAGCAATGGCTTACACTTTTTCAGACTCTTTCTGGTTTTCTGCTGTTGAAGCTGAAGTTTATGCCATGTCGTCACTTTGTACGGCAATTGTATTTTGGGCCATTTTAAAATGGGATGCGCATGCAGATGAGCCTTATGCAGACAGATGGATAATTTTTATTGCCTACATTATGGGTTTATCAATTGGCGTTCACTTATTAAACTTACTGGCAATTCCTGCAATTGCATTAGTTTATTATTTCCGCAGAGCGAAAACAAGAACTTCCAGTGGAACTTTACTGGCCTTATTAGTTGGTATAATTATATTAGCCTTTATTCAATACGGCATTGTTCAATATTTAATTAAATACGCAGCATACTCTGATCTATTCTTTGTGAATACATTAGGATTAGGCTTTGGTTCGGGAGTTACTTTCTTTGCTATTCTATTGATTCTTGCTTTAACATTCGGCATACTTTACACTATTTCCGGCAAACGCAACCAACTTTTAATTGCTGTTATTTCTTTTGTGGCATTAATGACCATTGGCGGAGGAATATACGGAATACTGGTTGCAGCTATTGTATTGGCAGGATTAGAATATCTTGTCAAGATTCGCGAAAAGCGGAGAATATTAAACATGGCATTAATTTCCATTGTATTTATCATTTTAGGTTATGGCTCATTTGCTATGATTGTAATACGGGCGAAAGCAGATACTACTTTAAACAACAGTGATCCGGATAACGCCTTTGCTTTATTAAGTTATGTAAACCGTGAGCAATACGGAGATCGTCCTTTATTATATGGGCAGTATTTTGATTCTAAGCCAATAGACAGTAAAGAAGGAGACGTTATCTACCGCAAAGGAAAAGATAAATATGAAAAAGCGGGCAGAAAATTCTCCAGAGTTTATGACCGCAATACTTTGCTACCGCGAATGTACAGCGATGATCCGCAACATGTGGCCTATTACCGCGACTGGATGGGGATGACCGAGACACAATCTCCAACATTTTTAGACAATATCGGCTTCCTGATAAGTTACCAGACAAGTTTTATGTACACCCGATATTTTGCCTGGAATTTTATTGGCAGACAAAACGACGTGCAGGGACATGGAAACTTTACAGATGGAAACTGGCTGACCGGTATAAAATTTATAGACAATATGCTTTTAGGCGGTCAATATGATTTGCCCAAAAGCCAGTTAGAAAATAACGCCTATAACCGTTTTTACTTTCTACCATTTATCATGGGAATTATTGGTGCTTTCTGGCACTTCAAAAGAAATCAGAAAGATGCCGGTATTGTGGGCTTGCTATTTTTCTTTACAGGAATGGCAATTGTACTTTACCTGAATCAAAATCCATTGCAGCCCAGAGAAAGGGATTATGCTTATGCTGGTTCTTTTTATGCTTTTGCAATCTGGATAGGTTTAGGAGTTGCGGGAATTGCAGATTTTTTAAGAACCAAATTTGATCCCAAATTGGGTGCTTTGGCAGCAACAGTTGTGGGCTTGCTTGCCGCACCGGTTTTAATGGCAAAAGAAGGCTGGAATGATCACGACCGGTCTGAAAAAACTACGGCACGAGCTCTGGCAATTGATTACTTAAACTCTTGCGCACAAAACGCTATCCTTTTCACTTACGGGGATAATGATACCTACCCGTTGTGGTATGCGCAGGAAGTAGAAAATATCCGTCCGGATGTACGTGTAGTAAATTTAAGTTTATTGGGTACAGACTGGTACATCCGCCAAATGAAAAAGAAAGTAAATGAAGCTGAAGGATTACCAATTACCATGGATGATGAGAAGTTTGTTCAGGGAGTTCGAGATGTAATTTACTACCAGGATTATCAGGTTAAAGATGCAATAGACCTGAAAACTGTTTTTGATGTGATAACTTCTGATGATGATGCCGATAAAACAACTTACCAGGATGGCTCAAAGGAAAATTTTCTTCCTACCAAAAATCTAAAACTAATGGTAGATAAAAATCAGGTAATATCAAGCAATACAGTTCCAAAATCAAAACAAAATCAGATTGCCGAATCTGTTAACTGGAAGTATAATAAAAATTATGTTACCAAGACCGAGTTGGCCATGTTTGATATTCTATCTCACAACAATTGGAAACGCCCTGTTTATTTTGCGATTACAGTTCCTTCTGATAATTATATGGGATTAGATAAATACCTGTATAATGAAGGTTTTGCTTACCGATTATTGCCAATAACGCCGGCACCTGAAGACAGCACAGCTCAGCAAAGAGATGATCTGACAAATATAGATGCAATGTATGATCACATGATGAACAAGTTCACGTGGGGAAACATGAAAAATGCATCGTATCTGGATCCGGAATCGGTGAGAATGGTAGCTGTAATTGTAAATAACTTTAATATTCTGGCTGAGGCATTATATAAAGAAGGTCGTATAGGAGAAGCTAAAAAAGTGCTTTACAAATCGCTTGAAGTTGTTCCTAATAAAAATTACTCTTTAAACTTTACCATCCGGAAGTTCTATATGGCAGATCTGTTTTACAAACTGAAAGATATACAGAAAGGAAATGAAGTGGTAAAATCAACAGGGGATTATATAGAAGATGAACTGAATTATATCTATGCCATTTCTCAAACTAAGGAAAATCTGAACCGTAATGATATTCAACTGGGAATGTCTATTATGAACGAGTTGATTAAACTTACAGCAGAAAATAATCAGAAAGAATTAAATACAAGGCTACAAAATCAATTTAAAACTTTAGAGTCTAAATTTATTGGAAGCCGACCATAAGGTTTTCTGCTCCAAAAAAAGGTCTGCTTTCAAATCGAAAGCAGGCCTTTTTTATACTTAAATATTGTTAAGAGTCTTATTCAACAACCACTCCCATATCACAAAACTTATCGATTCTTTCTTTTATAACTTCATCTATATTTTTGGCTTTTAAAATAGCCAGATCTTTAATAATCTGAGCTTTGATGGTATCGGCCATGGCTTGCGGATTTCTATGCGCTCCGCCCTGAGGTTCCTTAATAATCCCATCAATCAGTTTATTCTGAAGCATGTCATCCGCGGTAAGCTTTAAACACTCTGCCGCACGTTCTTTAAAATCCCAGCTTCTCCACAAAATAGATGAACATGATTCCGGAGAGATCACCGAATACCAGGTATGTTGCAACATGTAAACTTTATCTCCAATTCCAATTCCCAAAGCACCGCCTGATGCGCCTTCTCCAACTACAAAACAAAGAATCGGAACGCGTAAAACAGACATTTCTAATAAATTCCTTGCAATTGCTTCACCCTGACCGCGTTCTTCTGCTTCTAATCCGGGAAATGCACCAGGCGTATCTATAAAAGTAACAACTGGTTTATTGAATTTTTCAGCTAGCTTCATTAAGCGCAATGCCTTGCGATAACCTTCGGGATTGGCCATACCAAAATTGCGGTATTGGCGTAATTTAGTATTCACACCTTTCTGATGACCGATAAGCATAACTGTTTGTCCGTCAATAGTAGCAAAACCACCAACAATTGCTTTATCATCGCCAACAGTTCTGTCGCCATGCATCTCAATGAAATCATCGGTTATCATTTCTACATACCCTAAAGTATACGGACGTTCCGGATGACGGGATATCTGAACATTTTGCCAGCCGTTAAGGTTAGAATATATTTCGTTTTTCTTAACAGCAAGCTGAGTTTGAAGTTCGGCTAAAGTAGCCGACATATCAACTTTGGTTTTGTCAGAAACCTGAGTTATTTTTTCGATCTGGCTTTCCAGATCAGCAATTGGCTTTTCAAAATCAAATATTGTATCCATTATAAAATTAATGAGCTTGCTAAAATAGGCATTTTAGTATTGCAAAGGCAAGCTTACTTTGTATTAGCGCTGATCTTGTAGTATTTTTTAATTTGATCAGGAGTTAAAATACGGCGGGTTTTCAAATTTGCCTGCAAATATGCATTCCTTAATTCGGCATCATACAAACCCATTTGGTTGGTATAATAGATGATTGAGCCATCATCGGCTTTGCCGGAAGCAAACATATCGTTCATCATTTTTTCTTTGGAGAGGATAAAACCTCCCATTTCTAAAACTTTAAAACGCTTGTCGCTGATGACTTTTTTTAACTGAGATTTCTGCACATCACTTAAGTTAAGTTCTTTCTGATAGCGTATTATATTTTCCGGACCGGGATAATTATTCAATTCCGCAGCACGCGAATAACCTTTATCTAATCCGTTTTTGAAAATATTGTACTCATCAAATGTTAAAGAATTTACAGGCGATTTTTGAGATTTTGGTTTGATAACCTTTAATGAATCTTTCTTTATTGTTGTCGAATCCTGACTGTAAACCTGGCCCGCACAAAATATCAATAAAAATATAGCCGTTAATCTCATCATAAGTTTAGTTTAGAATTGAACGGAAATAAATTTTAGAAATTTTAACCTGGTTGGTTTGCATGAAATAAAATTAGCCTTTCAGCCATTCTTCAGCTTCCGCTCTTTCTGTAAATAACTGAGCCGAAACATTCCCAATCATTATATCAACACTTTTTTCTGCAGCAAGCTTACCAAAAGTGCCTTGAGAATATATCCATGCAAGTTGTTTCAATCCCGCTGATTCCATTTCTGGTAAATGAACTTTTCCTGCCCATTCTGCCGCATCAGACCAGTTACCTAAAACCCGTGTATTATCATTTAAAATTTTTGTACACTGATTCTTTTTCATGAGTTCCAGAATTATTAAACTGCCATGCTGTACAGTTTCCAAATTGTGAAAGCCTTTCCAATCCGCATAGATCCAATTATTTTTCCTGTCATATCTAATATCAATTTTTGGAGAATTATAAAAAGTTGAATGATCAGTTTCCGGATCTTTATTTATCAGAGCTATATTTAATGGCAAGGAAAAATAGAATGTAGAACCTGCTTTCGGCTCACTTTCTATCCATAAATTTCCATGATGCCTTTTAAGGATTTCTGATGATATAAATAATCCAAGGCCAAGGCCCTGAAAACGCATGGAAGTATTATCAACCCTATAATATCTGTCGAATGTTTTAGCCAGGTTTTCAGTTTCTATCCCAATTCCAAAATCCTGAACAGAGACTACAATATTGTTATCAATAATTTCCAGCTTCACAATTACTCTATCAGCATCCGGCGAGTATTTTATCGCGTTAGATAAAAAGTTGAAAATTACCTGCTCAATACGGAAACGATCTCCAGTGAAATTTATTGAATTAAGATTTATTAACTCTAATGTATGTTTTAATGAGGTTTGCTGAATATCGCGAACACTTTCCGCCAGCATTTCCGGAAAATCAAACTCAGATTCATTATACACCAACTTGCCCGCATTTATTTTAGAAACATCCAGCAGATCGGCAATTAATCTCTCAAGCCTTAATAGCTGATCTGATGCACTTTTTGCAAATGTGTTCAATTTATGTTCCTCATCTAGAGATTTGGCAATTAACTGTACCGAGGCTTTAATACTGGTTAATGGCGTTTTCAACTCATGACTGGCGATACTTAAAAACTCATCTTTCCTATCAGATAAATCCTTCAAAGCCTGACTCGCATTCTCCTGATCTGTAATATCTACCAAACTGCCCACGTAACCCTGAAATTCATTGTCAATAAAAAACGGATTTGCCTGCGCAAAAACCCATCTATTTTCTCCTTCAATATTTTTAAGCTGGAATTTATTCTGATGAATTCTGCGATTTTTAACATCACTTATCCAATGATTGCGGATAGCTTCTGTACTTCCAGCCGTCATAGCGGAGGAAAAACCATAACCCATACTTTCTTCGAAAGTAAGACCCGTAAATTCAACCCACTTTTTATTCACATATACACAATTCCCTTCCACATCTGATTTCCAAACCATAAATGGGGTTTCATCAGCCAGTGTGCGGAAATATATCTCGTTATCTTTTAATTCTTCAACCTGGATTTTCCTATCGTGAATATCTGTACTTGTACCGATCCACATAACCAGTTCGCCTGACTTATCCTTCAACGGAATTGCTTTGGATAAATGCCATCGTGACTCTCCATTTGAGTTAAGCAAACGGTTCTCCATCGAGAATTCAGTCATATTGTTAAGAGATTCAATCAGCCTTGACTTTGAGATTGCCCGCTCTTCCGGATGAATAACCATTCCCCAATCCCAATCCGGAATATCTTCTTTATTAAGTTTTATATAATCTAACCAGGCTTTATTAAGATATTGAATTCTCCCGTTTCCATCGGCCATCCATACTTTATGAGGCATGGTATCAGCAATAAATTCCATACGGTTTTTACTGATCTCCATTTCTTTATTAGCCAGAACCAAGTCAGAAACATCAAAACCAAAAACTGCAACTCCATCCACTTTGGCTTGCTGATCAAAAACCGGAGTGAGGTAATAATCAAGATAAATTTCCTTTTTAATACCGTATTCATCTTCATATTCCATCCGATGCCGCTGACCTTTTCTGGGTTTTCCGGTTTTTAACACCTTTTCTATAATAGCAATATCTTCTGCATTGCTTCTTCCCGGATATAATTCTTCGGGCGTTTTACCAATATGATCATTCCGTTTTGAAGAATCCGTTACGGCTTTGTTTACAAAGTCGTATCTCAATTCCGGTCCACGCCTGATTGTAATAAATGCGGGCGCATTCATAAATACAGATTTAAATTCTGCCTGTTGCTTCTCAATAATTTTCTGAAGCTGCCGAGTTTTTTCCTGAGATTCTTTCCTGTTACTAATATTGATAACAAATGTAACTGCCTGACCTTTATTACCCTCCATACTTAATGCAGATGCACCAACTAATACCCAAACCCTGCTTCCATCTTTACAGATATATTGCTTCTCAAACGGAGTACATTCTCCATTGGTTTTTAATTGCTCTATTGCCAGCTCAGATTGCTTGCTAAATTCAACCGGCGTTAAATTGTCCCATCTAATTTCAGAATTATCTAATTCGGATCTGGTATAACCGATCAAATTTAAAAATGAGTCATTGGCATCCACAATTTCCCCCTGATAATTAGAAATTATTATCCCTATAAGGGAAGATTCATAAATTTTTTCGAACTTAAATTCTGCCGATTTAAACCTATTTCTCCCTTCAGAAATCGTAAATTTTATTGCGTTTCGCAGGGCCAAAAAAAGCAGCAAAGCAAATATTAATAATATACCCAGTGTAATTTTAAAAACCTGCAGAGATACCGAGTCGGTAAAAAGCAAGATGAGGGAGGAAGTTATTATAATTAATAAAATAATTGAAGACCATTCTAACCTTCGGTAAACTACTTTTATATTCATAAATTTATAATGTGCCTAGATTTGTAATATTTTACTTTAGCACCCCGTTTAGAATTTAATTATACGGTTAAGCATTAAAAGAGTTGATGCAAAAACAATTCTCGAAAATAGAAATTTTACTAAAAAGGAGTTTACAATAAAAAATTAAAAAAGATCCAAATATCAAAAATTGAACCATGTCTAAAATAGTTTTAATAACAGGTACTTCTTCGGGGGTTGGATTAAGCACAGCAGTTTTGCTGGCAAAAAAAGGATATAAAGTTTATGCCAGCATGCGTGATATATCTAAAAAAGATGGATTGTTAAAAGAAGCATCTGCAGCCAATGTTTCTGTTGAAGTTATTCAACTTGATGTACAGAATATGGAAGAAGTAAAATCATCTGTAAAATCAATAATTGAAAAAGAAGACCGAATTGATATTCTGGTAAATAATGCCGGAGCCGGATTTGTAGGAACCGTTGAACAGGCAGATATGGCTGAGATTGAAAATACAATGGACGTTAACTTTTACGGACCAATTCGTTGTATAAAAGCAGTTCTACCTTATATGCGAGCCCAAAAATCAGGGCACATTATCAATATTTCATCCGTTGGGGGATTGGTTGGTCAGCCGTTAAATGAAATATATTGTGCGGCAAAATTTGCTTTAGAAGGATTGACAGAGAGTATTGCAATTTATTTGAAACCCTATTTTGGCGTGAATATTTCTTTAATTGAGCCGGGAGGAATTACTACAGAATTTGCAAACAATGTTTTTAATTACATTGAAGAAAAAGGAGGTTTGCAAAAGGGAGATTACGAGCCTGTTATTGATGATTACATGAATTACAGAGCAACATTTACGGATGAAATGAAAGCCAAAGCTTTTCAGACGGGTGAAGATGTTGCAGAAGTTATCTTAAAGTGTATTGAAGATGAAAGTCCTGCTTTAAGATACCTGAGTTCTGAAAATGCAGCCAAATTCACCTACCTAAAATCCGGTCTTGATCCGGATGGGAGCAAATTACAATCCATCATCCGAAAAAATATTCTGAATAAAGATTAATTAAATTGCGGAACCGTAAATTTTACGCAAGTTCCTTTACCGGTTTCGCTTTCAACATGAATAGCTCCGCCGTGAGCGGTAACAAAATCTTTTACCAATATTAATCCCACTCCGGAGCCTTTTTCATTATTACTTCCGTGGCATGATACAGACTCAGAATCAGAAAATAGGTTATCTCGAATTTCGTCTTCCATTCCAACACCATTATCAGCAATACAGATTTCAATCATGTTTTCTGTTTGCTCCGCAGTAACATTAATTTTTCCTCCCTGAGATGTATATTTTATAGCATTAGTTACCAGATTCTGCAAAATTGAACGAAGCATCAGGGTATCCGCATGTACAAAAACATTGAAGGGAACTTTATTTTCTAAAAGAATATCTTTTTGCAGTGCATCTGCTTTTAAAAGCTCCAAACTTTGATCCGTCACTTTTGCCAACTGTAACCTTTCGGGATTGAAATTGGTTTTTTCATGTTGTGATTTTGCCCAGTCTACCAACTCATTTAATTGCTGCAATATTTTATTGGAGGTTCGATGAATAATTTTTGCCAATGGCTGCACTTCATCAAAGCTATGGTTTTCTGTATCGCGACTAAGCTTATCTGATGAAATCAATAATGCCGTTAACGGATTTCTAAGATCATGCGAAATAACTGAGAGAAACTTATCTTTTGATAAATTGAGGTCTTTATGTTCTTTATTTAATTTTTCCAGTTCAAAAGATCGTTCAGAAACCCTGTTTTCTAATTCCTGGTTCAGCTTTAACAGATCTTCATTAATTTTAATCAGTTTGTTTTCCTGCTGTATTAAAAGCTGATTTTTTTTATGAAGCTCGGCAAAGACCGCAACTTTTGAGCGCAATATTTGCAGATTTACAGGTTTGCAGATATAATCTACCGCACCGGTTTTATAGCCTTTGAGAATTGAAACATCTTCATAATTTTGCCCGGTAATGAAAATAATAGGAATATGACTTAATTTATCATGCTGATAAATTAATTCTGCAGTTTCATACCCATCCATTATAGGCATTCTTACATCAAGCAGAATCAATGAAATATCTTCTTCTTTTAATAGAATTGTTAATGCGTCTTTGCCGGATAGTGCTTTGAAAAAAGTGTATTCTTCTTTTTCCAGAATAACTTCCATAGACATTAAATTATCCGCATCATCATCAACTAAAAGAATTTTTACCATTTGTGGATTATTCAAAATTTATTTTGTGTTGGCTTATTTATACAAACAAGCACTCATCAAGGACAATAAATGATCTGTTTTAACAGGTTTTACAATATAATTTGAAGCACCGGGAGCAATACTTTTTTTACGGTCGCCCACCCAACCAAGGCTGTAACCGCAATTATCGGGAGATTCTTCATCTTCCACTCTTTCCGCATTCATTGGATAGTTTCATAACTATTCTATCTTCGAATTATATTATTAAATAAAACAATATCTATTCCATTTTTAGAATTATTAAGTTCTAAAACTCCGCTTACTGCGGTAAAAACTTCAAAATTCGAATGCTCAAAAGGAGTGGTCAAGACGAAAACACTTCTGAAATAGACATCCACAATTAAAACTCTTTGGGCACCCAGGTTACCGGAAAGCTGGGTTTGTT
>JBBRCI010000007.1:0-53102 GCA_038204935.1 Sphingobacteriales bacterium
TGCGCTTCTTTGGCCGCATCATACTCTGCATTTTCAGATAGGTCACCTTTATCCCGGGCTTCGGCAATAGCTTTTGCAATGGCAGCCCGTCCTTCTGTCTTTAAGAAATGTAATTCCGCCTTAAGTTTTTCTAATCCTTCCTGGGTGTAATAAGTCACATCCGTCATATCTCTACAATTTTATTATCTGATTCTATAAAAAACAAACAAGACTATGCCGGCATAAGCCAATATAGTCTTGCGTTGTGTTATACGAAGATAATATTTTAAGATTTAGAAAACCAAATTTTTAAGTTTTTCTGCCAGTACTTCAGAAATTTTACGGTAAGAATCAAAGGTCCAGCCGGCCACATGCGGGCTCAATATAACTTTCTGATTTTCAATCAGTTCATTATACCAATCCTGCATTTTTAAAGTGGGAAATTTTTCTTTTTCAAGCACATCTAAACCTGCTCCTAATATTTTTCCACTTTCTATACCTTTAAGTACAGATTTGGTATTAACAACTTCTCCCCTTGAGGTATTAATAAAAAAAACAGGTTTTTTAAAATGATATAAATATTCATCGTCAACCAAACCTTTTGTTTCGCGGGTTAAGGGAATATGAAAGCTGATCACGTCGGCAAGTTTTACAATTTGCTCCATGCTCATTTCCTTTACAAAAGCATCGCCATAACCATATTTATATTTATCAAAGGCGATCACTTCCACATCAAAGCCATATAACTTTTTGGCCATGGCCATTCCGGTGTTTCCGTAGCCAATTAAGGCCACAGTTTTACCTTTTAATTCCCAGCCCCGGTTTCCTTCCCGGTCCCAAATTCCATTTCTGATCTCATTATCCGCTTTGCGGAGATTATTTGTCAACGAAAGTAACAAAGCAATGGCATGCTCGGCAACCGCATCCCGGTTACCTTCGGGCGCATTTATACAACTTATGCCTTTAGCCTCTGCATATTTTTCGTCTACATTATCCATTCCGGCACCGGCACGGGCAATAAATTTTAATTTAGAACCGGCATCAATAACTTCCTTATCCACCTGAAATTTGGTGCGGATAACCAAACCACAATATTCGTTTAGAATTTCTAAAGTTTTTTCTTTGCTAATATCGGGCTGATCATCACAACTGAATCCTAATTTTTCTGCTCCAATTTTAAAAATGGGATGAACATCATCAACAATAAGAATTTTTCCCTGATGCATATTAGCGGTTTTCAGAAATCATTTGAGTTAGGTGAACAAAATCAGCAACACTTAATCGTTCTGCCCGAAGTTCAAGCAGTGGATCCTCGCCCATTTTATCTTTACTGATAACAGAAGATAAAGAATTGCGTAATGTTTTCCGCCGCTGATTAAATCCTGCTTTTACAACCTTCCAGAACAATTTTTCATCGCAATCTAATTCCTTAACATTATTTCGCGTTAAGCGGATTACTGCAGAAAGCACTTTGGGGGGTGGATTAAAAACTCCGGCTTTTACCGTAAATAAATATTCAACTTCATAGTAAGCCTGCAAAAACACACTTAAAATTCCATACTCCTTGCTTCCCGGTTTTTCAGCACAACGTTGCGCCACCTCCTTTTGGAACATGCCAACCACTTCTATAACCTGATCGCGGTTATCCAGAATTTTAAAAAGTATTTGTGAAGAAATGTTGTACGGGAAATTGCCGATAATGCCGAAAGGACCAGGAAAAACATTTTTGAAATCAAGCTCCAGAAAATCACCGTTAATTAATTTATCGCCTAAAGCAGGATATTTTTTTTGAAGAAACTGGAACGATTCTACATCAACATCAATTAAATAGGTTTGAAAATTTTCTTTCTGCAGTAAATAGTCAGACAAAATTCCCATCCCCGGACCAACTTCCAGAACCTGCTTGTAGTCATCTGCAAGCTGCAGACTATTCACAATTTTTTCAGCAATTTTTTTATCAGTTAAAAAATGCTGACCCAGATGTTTTTTAGCTTTAACCAGACTCATTAGCGGGTATTTTGATGCAAATTACGATAAAATTGCCGGTACAATCAGCATGTTAAACCTTTGCCATTAGCCTTTTTACTCCGTTTAACCTTGCTTCCGAATTATAAATTAGTCAATTAAAGTCTTTATTTTGCAGGAATTTAAATGTGCAAAGCAAGCACAAACCTGCAAAATTGTATGATGAGCGATAAAATTAAAGTTGGTATTTCTGTTGGCGATGTAAATGGTATTGGATTAGAAGTAATTATTAAAACCTTGATGGATAACCGGGTTATGGACTTTTTTACTCCCATAGTTTACGGCCATACTAAAATTGCTTCTTTCCACCGCAAAACGCTAGCCGTTAACGATTTTAGTTTTAATGTGATTAATAATCCCGCGGCGGCGCATGATAAACGCCCCAATATGATCAATTGCTGGGAAGAAGATGTGAAGCTGGATCTGGGTTCGGCAACAGAAATTGGTGGCAAATATGCATTGCTTTCGCTCGAAAGAGCGATGGAAGACTTGCTTGCGGGAGAAATTGATGCCTTGGTTACAGCGCCTATTAATAAACACAACATTCAAAGTGAAAATTTCAATTTTGCCGGACATACAGAATATATTCAGCAAAAAACTGGATCTCCGGATTCGTTAATGTTTTTGATAAGCGAGGACTTAAAAGTTGGTGTAGTTACCGGGCATATTCCGGTTTCCGAGGTTTCTGAAAAAGTAACGGAGGAAAAAATCCTTTCAAAACTTACCTTAATGAATGCGAGTTTGAAAAAAGATTTCTGGGTAGAAAAACCCAAAATTGCCGTTTTAGGATTAAATCCGCATGCGGGAGATAATGGTTTAATTGGCAATGAAGAGATTGAAACCATCGCTCCGGCAATTGAAAAAGCCCGGGCCGAGGGAATTTTAGCATTAGGACCTTATTCTGCAGATGGTTTTTTCGCCAGTGGAACCTACAAACAGTTTGATGCGGTTTTAGCCATGTATCACGATCAGGGTTTAATTCCTTTCAAGCAAATCAGTTTCCACAACGGAGTTAATTTTACGGCGGGTTTACCGGTTGTAAGAACTTCTCCTGATCACGGAACAGGTTATGACATAGCAGGAAAAAATAAAGCATCTGAAAGTTCTTTCAGAGAAGCGATTTTTGCGGCTGTTAATATTGTAAAGAGAAGAAGAGAAAGTGTTGAGCTTGCTTCAAATCCGTTAAAAGTGACTAAGTTTTCTAAAGACAGAGATTAATTTGCATCCTCACTTTCCTTTGCCAAAAACGTGACAACCAAAAAGAACTCAAGTCATTTTTTCAAAAAGCATTCTCAACTAAATAATTTTTCCTAAATTTGCAGGCTTAATTGGAGTGCTTTGAAACCGTTACAGGAATACAGAATACCATTTACAGGTCTTAAACTAGGTAAACATGATTTTCATTTTGATGTTAATGATGCCTTTTTTAATGAATTTGAGTATTCTCTTGTAAAAAAAGGAGAGCTCACTGTTGATCTGGTTTTAGATAAACAGGAAAGTTTGATGGTTCTTAATTTTGATATTAAGGGCAATTTACATTTCAATTGCGATGTTTGTCTGGCAGATTTTCCATCACGTTTGGATATTGAAGAAAGACAAATCGTAAAATTTTCCGGAGATGAAAATCTGGAAGATAATACAGATGAGATCATCGTGTTAACACGAAATGATTTTGAGATCGATATATCAAAATTGATCTATGAATTTATAACCTTGTCGGTACCTTATATCAGCCGTTGTGATGATGAAGGGAATACCCGATGGTGTGATAAAGAAATGATCGCAAAGCTCGAAGAGCTTTCCGGCAACAAAGAAGAAGAAACCGACAATGACGACCCACGCTGGGAAGCGTTGAAGAACATAAAAAGTAAATAATTAATACATAGGAACAAATGGCACATCCAAAACGGAAAATATCTAAGTCTAGAAGAGACAAAAGAAGAACACACTACAAAGCTGAAGCGCCTGGCTTAACTACCTGCCAAACTACCGGAGCAATACACTTACCTCACCGTGCATATAATGTTGATGGTAACTTATATTACAATGGTAAAATGGTTATTGAAAGTACTTCAATAGCTTAAGTTAAATCCTGAATTGAATTAATTAGCACATTCCTGAAGCAATATTTCAGGTTTTAGTGTTTTAAATTCTCGAATACAAGGAATAATTTATTTAGGTGAAGTAGTTATTATATTGAATTTATTGATTCAAGAAATACTTCATCAGAACTAAAAAACTAATTTATCTGATGAAAATTGGCTTAGATATTATGGGCGGAGATTTTGCTCCCAAAGCAACAGTTTTGGGTGCAATAGAAGCCCAAAAAGCCTTATCAGCAGATCAAAAAATAGTTTTCTTTGGCGATAAAGACCAGGCTCTTGCCATTCTTGCAGAAAATCAGATAGATCCTGATCTGTTCGAATACGTTCACACAACCGAAGTTATCGGCATGGGAGAACATGCAACTAAAGCTGTAGTCTCAAAACCAAATTCAAGTATCAGTTTAGGCTTCCAGTATCTTAAGGAAGGTAAAATTGATTCATTCTCCTCTGCAGGAAATACCGGCGCCATGCTGGTGGGTGCTATGTTTAGTGTAAAAACTATTAGTGGCATTATCAGACCTGCAATTGCTACAAACATCCCTAAGATTAAAAGTGGTTTTGGAATAATGCTGGATGTTGGTGCTAATGCAGATTGTAAACCGGATGTACTTCTTCAATTTGGGGTTTTAGGAAGTCTATATGCAGAGCATATTTACAAAATGCCTAATCCAAAAGTTGCGCTGATGAATATTGGCGAAGAAGAAGAAAAGGGAAATATGCTTACTCAGGCAACTTACCCCTTAATGAAAGAAAGTTCCCTTTTTAATTTTGTTGGAAATATAGAAGGTCGGGATTTGTTTGATGACAAAGCAGATGTAATTGTTTGTGATGGATTTACAGGCAACGTTACATTAAAACTTGCTGAGACTTTTTATGTTTTAACACTTAAAAAAGGCTTTAAGGACGAGTTTTTTGACCGCTTTAATTATGAACAATACGGAGGCAGCCCAATTTTAGGTGTTAATGCCCCGGTTTTAATTGGTCACGGAATTTCAAGTCCGGAAGCCATAAAAAATATGTTACTTTTATCCCGAACGATGATTGAAGCCGATTTGGTGGAGAAAATTCGGGAAGCCTTTAATTAATTTTATTCAAATCTTCTCTGTATGCATAAAATTCATGCTGCAATAACCGCGGTTCACGCTTACGTCCCCGATTATATTTTAACAAACAAAGAGCTGGAAGGCATGGTAGAAACCAACGATGAGTGGATTACCAGCCGGACAGGAATCAAAGAGCGCCGAATTCTGAAAGGCAATTTTGCCACTTCGGATATGGCTGTTCATGCAGTAAATGGTTTATTAAAAAAACGAGGCATTGATGCTTCGGAAATTGATCTGATCATTTTCTGTACAACAACTCCCGATATGGCATTTCCGGCCTCTGCAAATATTCTGGCAAATAAAATAGGTGCCATAAACGCCTGGGGTTATGATTTAAATGCAGCCTGTTCGGGTTTCGTTTTCGGTATATCAACCGGATCTCAATTCATTGAATCAGGAAAGCACAAAAAAGTTTTAGTTGTGGGTGGCGATAAAATGTCATCGATCATTAACTATAAAGACAGAACCAGTTGTATTATTTTTGGTGATGGCTGCGGAGCGGTTCTGCTCGAGCCAAATACGGAAGGTTTAGGCGTAATAGATTCCATACTGAAAAGTGATGGTTCCGGAGGGCCTTATCTTTTCCAGAAAGCCGGCGGGTCATTACATCCTGCAACGCAGCAAACACTTGACAACGATGAGCATTATTTATATCAGGAGGGTCAGGCTGTATTTAAATTTGCAGTTACCAACATGGCTGATGTAGCGGCCGAAATCATGGAGCGGAATAATTTAACTGCTGATGACGTAGCATGGCTGGCACCTCATCAGGCAAATAAGCGCATTATTGATGCCACAACAAACCGGATGGGCTTAAGTCATGATAAGGTTATGATTAATATTGAACGTTACGGAAATACTACTAACGGAACCATTCCAATTTGTTTATGGGAATGGGAAGATAAATTAAAAAAGGGCGACAATGTAATTCTGGCAGCTTTTGGCGGCGGATTTACCTGGGGTTCTGTTTATCTTAAATGGGCTTATTAAATAAATAACCTTTTTAAAATTTTTGTTATAATTTTAACACGCTAATTTTAATTTTTAAACTAAAACGAATAAAATGGATATTAAACAAATTCAGGACCTCATCAGGTTTGTCTCTAAGTCTGGAGTTAACGAGGTTTCTATTGAACAGAAAGAGTTTAAAATTACCATAAAAACCAATCAGGCACCTACTTACATTACAGGTAGCGATGCTCATGCGGCTCCGGCTGCACAGGTTTTGCCGGCAGCTCCAGCTGCTCCGCCAACTTCTCCCGCTGATACAAAGGCTGAAATACCTGCAGATGATAGTTCAAAATATATTACTATAAAATCTCCGATGATCGGGACTTTTTACCGCTCATCCAGTCCGGATAAACCATTATTTGTAAATGTTGGCGACGATGTTAAATCGGGTCAGGTGGTTTGTATTATTGAGGCTATGAAATTATTCAATGAGATTGAATCAGAAATTTCAGGCAAGATCGTGAAAGTTTTAGTTGACAATTCCAGTCCGGTAGAATACGATCAGCCCTTATTTTTGGTAGATCCATCTTAAATCAATTTGTCCGTTAGGATAAGCAAATAAAAAATCTGAATTAACTCTTCAAAAAGTTAATTGGAAAATACTCAAATCGACAAATTGTAATTTATGTTTAAGAAAATACTTATTGCAAACCGGGGAGAAATTGCTTTACGCATTATCCGCACCTGTAAAGAAATGGGTGTAAAAACGGTTGCCGTTTACTCTACCGCAGATCGCGACAGCTTACATGTACGTTTTGCTGACGAGGCGGTTTGTATTGGTCCTCCCCCAAGTAAAGATTCATACTTAAATATCCCGAATATCATTTCTGCTGCAGAATTAACTAATGCAGATGCTATTCATCCCGGTTACGGTTTCTTATCAGAAAACGCAAAATTTTCTGCTATCTGCCATGATTATGGTATAAAATTTATTGGCGCTACCGCGGATCAGATCAATGGCATGGGCGATAAAGCTTCTGCTAAAGAAACGATGAAGAAAGCCGGGGTTCCAACTATTCCAGGTTCCCAAGGTCTATTGACGGATGTTAAATCAGGAATCAAAATCGCTGCAGAAATTGGGTATCCAATTATTTTAAAAGCAACTGCCGGTGGTGGTGGCCGCGGAATGCGTATTGTCTGGAAAGATGAGGAGTTCGAGCCTGCATGGGATTCTGCTCGACAAGAATCTGCCGCCGCCTTTGGTAACGACGGACTTTATCTTGAGAAATATGTTGAAGATCCACGCCATATTGAGATCCAGGTAATCGGAGATCAGTATGGAAAAGTTTGCCATTTATCAGAACGTGATTGCTCTATTCAACGCCGTCATCAAAAACTGACAGAAGAAGCTCCTTCTCCATTTATGACGCCAGATTTGAGAAAAAGGATGGGCGACGCAGCTATTAAAGGTGCGATGGCTGTAAATTACGAAGGTGCCGGTACGGTTGAGTTTCTGGTAGACAAGCATCGAAATTTTTACTTCATGGAAATGAATACCCGTATTCAGGTAGAACATCCGGTTACAGAAGAAGTAATAAATTTTGATCTGATTAAGGAACAAATTAAAGTTGCTGCGGGAATACCCATCTCCGGAAAAAATTACGAGCCAACCATGCATGCCATTGAATGCCGTATAAATGCCGAAGATCCGTTTAATAATTTCCGTCCTTCACCGGGAAAAATTACGCATTTTCACTCTCCGGGTGGGCATGGTGTACGCGTTGATACGCATGTTTATGCAGGATACCAGATTCCGCCAAACTACGATTCTATGATTGCGAAACTTATTTGTGTGGCTCAAACCCGCGAAGAGGCAATTTGCACCATGGAAAGAGCTTTGAGCGAATTTGTGATTGAAGGAGTTAAAACTACTATTCCGTTTCACTTACGTTTGATGCGTAACGCCAATTTCCGGGCTGGTAATTTTACTACAAAATTCATGGAAAGTTTTGATTTAACGGAGTAGGCATCCAAATTGAAAATTATATCGTAAATACCATTCTGAAATCAAGTAGAATGGTATTTTTGTTTTAAAGAATTTATGAGCGAAGTAGAAAGCAATAGCCTGATAAAGGCAGTTAAAGAAAGAGGCAATAACTTAGAAGCAGAAATGTCTTTTTTTGATCACCTGGATGTTCTCCGGAAACATTTGATCAGATCATCTATTGCAATTGTAATTTTTACAACTCTTGCATTCGTTTATTACGATTTCATTTTCGATAAAGTAATAATGGGCCCAAAAAAGGCCGATTTCTGGACCTATCGCATGATGTGTATGATTGGTGAGAAGTTCAATTTAGGCCCTGATTTTTGTGTTAAAGATATCCCTTTCAATATTATAAATACCGAAATGGCCGGGCAGTTTACCCTGCAAATGAATTCTTCGTTTATGATCGGTATCGTTTTGGGATTCCCCTATTTACTATTCGAAGTTTGGTTATTTATAAAACCCGCTCTATTAGAAGAAGAAAGAAAATCAGCAAGCGGATTTACATTTTACGCCTCCCTTCTGTTTATTCTGGGAATTTTATTCGGTTATTATTTGATCTCACCATTATCAATCAACTTTTTAGCTAATTATACGGTTAGTTCAATTATCAATAATCAAATTACAATAGATTCATATTTATCAACTGTTGCCACTTTAACTTTGGGTACAGGAATTATTTTCGAACTTCCTATCGTAATATTTATTCTGTCCAAACTGGGAATAATGACGCCGGCATTTATGCGCTCTTCGCGGAGATATGCTACAGTTATCATATTAATTATTGCGGCAGTTGTAACACCAACGCCTGATATTTTAACCATGTTAACCGTAAGTTTCCCATTATTCTTACTTTACGAGATCAGTATTATGGTTTCTGCCAGAGTAGAAAAAAGGAAAATTAAAGCAGCTTTAGAGTTTGAAAAGGCAGGTTAAACTATATCTCTAAAATTTTACGTTAAGCTTCTTTCAATATTCATACATTTATAAAAATGAATAAAAACTTAACTATTGCCATTGGAGCCGACCACGCTGGTTTTGAGTATAAGCAACTTATTTCAGAATTTCTGGAAGAACACCAAATCAAAGATTTTGGGACCTATAGTTCAGATTCTGTAGATTATCCTGATTTTGCACACCCAGTTGCCTCTGCTGTAGAATCTGGTGATTTTGATTTAGGCATTCTTATCTGCGGAAGCGCTAACGGAGTGGCCATGGCTGCTAATAAACATGCTGGTATTCGTGCAGCAATTTGCTGGAACGAAGAGCTTGCCGGTTTGGCCCGCAATCATAACAACGCCAATATTCTTTGCCTTCCGGCGAGATTCATTTCTACTGACGAAGCGAAAGCTATCACCTTAAAATTTCTGAATACCGAATTTGAAGGTGGCAGACATGCAAACCGAGTAGATAAAATTTCCTGTTAACCAAACCTAAACACAATTATAATAATGAAAAGACAAATCCTCTGGATACTGGCTTTAGGTATCTCTGTACCTGTTTTTGCCCAGGACCCAATCGCACAAAAGTATGCGAAACAAATTACTGCAAAAGACGCTAAAAAACATTTAAGCATTTTAGCTTCTGATGAATATGAAGGTCGCGAAACCGGAAAGCCCGGAGCAGAAAAAGCAGCGAAATATATTGCCAATCAATTTAAAAAACTTGGATTACAAGCACCGGTTAACGGATCTTACTTTCAGGACATCGCATTAGTTGAAAACTCTTTTCAAGTAAAATCTTTCAGCGTAAATGGAAAAGCTTTAACATTCGGCAAAGACTTTTATTTCTCAGGAACTCCTGATACAAAATCAATAAATACAAATGAAATAGTATTTATTGGCTACGGAATTGATTCTGACAATTACAGCGATTTAAAAAATACAGATATCGCCGGAAAGGTAGTTCTTTACATAAATAGCGGTGAGCCACAAAAAAATGGAGTTTCTGCGGTAACTAAGTCAACAGAAATGTCCGACTGGAGCCGTGGCCGCAAGCGCATGCAGTATCTACAATCTAAAAATCCGGCTTTAATATTATCGGTAAATCCGGAAGTTGCCGGAATACTCGAAAAAAATGGGGCTTATTTCCAGTCTGCCGGTGGCAGGCTTTCTCTTAAGAAAGAAGCAGAAGCTAGCAAAGCAGTTTCAGCGGCAGTAGCTAACATTCCTGTTTCTGTAGCAGATCTGATCCTGAAAAATGCTGGAACTTCATACGAAGCTTTGAAAGCTTCAATTGACAATAGTTCCGAACCCAAAACTCAGGTTATCAAAACAGATTTTAGCACTTCTTTCGGACAAACATCTAAAGATGTTAAAGCAGTTAACGTTTTAGGATTTCTTCCGGGTACGGATTTAAAAGATGAGATATTGGTTTTCTCTGCTCATTACGATCATATCGGCTTAACTAGCAGCGGAACCGATAAAGTTAATAATGGCGCCGACGATGACGGATCTGGAACAACAGGCGTTTTAGAAATTGCACGTGCATTTACAAAAGCTAAAAAAGCAGGTAAAGGCCCGCGTCGTAGTATTTTATTCTTAACTGTTGTTGGCGAGGAAAAAGGATTATTAGGATCTGAATGGTATTCAGAGCATCCTGTTTTTCCGTTGGAGAATACAATAACAGATTTGAACATTGATATGATCGGGAGAACCGGAAATTTATATAAAGGCAAAGCTGACTCTGCAAATTATTGCTACCTGATAGGTTCTGATAAATTGAGTTCAGATCTCCACCAAATCAGCGAAAACGCAAACGCAATCTATACTCGTTTAAATATCGATTACAAATACAATGATCCGAAAGATCCGGAACGTATTTACTATCGTTCAGATCATTATAATTTCGCTAAACACGGAATTCCGATTATTTTTTACTTTAACGGTGTTCACGAAGATTATCACCAACCGAGTGATGAAGTGAAAAAAATAAACTTCCCTTTACTGGCTAAACGTGCACAATTAGTGTATTACACCGGCTGGGATTTAGCTAACCGCGATAAGAGACCTGTTGTGGATGTTGAAAACAATATGCCTGCAAGCAGATAAAAATATCCTCTGAGAAATCAGGGGATTTTTTTTGAAATAATAACCACAATCTGTCGCAATAATTTTTGTATGGTATAGTTTTTAATAGGAAAGATGAGATTTTCATCTCTTTCTCATCAAAATCCCTAAATTCGCCTAATGACCCAATACGCTCCGGAATTTTTAACAGCATCAGCAGAAAAAGCATTCGATCTGGATCACCGCCGGATTATCAATTATAATATTGGGAAATATGATTCCGCCGTAGAGCGTGGTATTTCTAAATTTTCAAACCTCGAAAATTCAAAACGCAAAGCGCATGTGATCAAATGGAAAGTGATGGAGAATCTGGATAAATTACTTCCAGAATTTGAAGCCAATTTTCAGCGTAAAGGAGGAAAAGTGATCTGGGCAAATGATGCCAAAGAAGCGAACGAAGAAATCTTGAAAATCATTAAAAAAGCCGGAGCAAAATCAGTTATAAAATCTAAATCTATGGTTACCGAAGAAATTCATTTAAACGAATTTCTGGAAAGTCATCAGATTGAAACTTTAGAAAGCGATTTGGGCGAATACATTGTACAATTGCTCGGCCAAAAACCGTATCATATTGTTACGCCGGCCATGCATCTGAGCAAAGAAGATATTGCCAAATTATTTCATGAGAAATTTGGAACTCCGATAGATGCAACTCCACAGCAATTAACTTTAAAAGCAAGAGAGCTTTTACGCGAGAAATATACATCCGCAGACGTAGGAATTACAGGGGGCAATTTTCTGATTGCTGATAGTGGAAGTCTGGCTTTAACAGAAAACGAAGGCAACGCAAGATTAACCACCACCTTTCCAAAAATTCATATCGCGGTAGTTGGAATTGAAAAAATTATTCCATCCATCAACGATCTGGATTTATTCTGGCCATTACTTTCCACACATGGAACCGGGCAAAACCTAACCGTTTACAATACAATTTTGGGTGGCCCGAAGCAGGAAAATGAAACAGACGGCCCTGAAGAAATGTACGTGATTTTGCTTGACAACGGCCGAACCAATTTACTGGCGCAAAAAGATCAGCGACAAGGATTATATTGTATCCGTTGCGGAGCTTGTTTAAATGCCTGTCCGGTTTATAAAAATATTGGCGGTCATACTTATGAAACTACCTACAGCGGACCAATTGGTTCTGTAATTACGCCGCACATGCAGGGAATGGAAGATTTTAAGCATTTGAGTTTCGCTTCAAGTTTATGTGGCAAATGTTCTGAAGTTTGTCCGGTAAAAATTGATATCCACAAAATGCTGCTTCTCAACCGCAGAGATTCTGTGGTGGAAGGTTTGGTGACCAAAAAAGAAGTTTACACCTGGAAAGGCTGGAAAACCGGAATGATGAAACGCAAAATGATGGACATGCTTTCAGGAAACTGGAAAAACAGAATATTAAAATTCCTTTTCAAAAAAAGCTACGGCACCAATCGTGAAATTCCCGTCGTTGCACCAAAATCTTTCAGTAAGCAATGGAAAGAAGAACATCCAGAAGTTTAATTTACTGCCTGAATTCAAACAAATAATTGGCGATTATAACTTGAAAATCCTGATCTGGATTATTGTTCACCGGAAGTATTTCAGTCGCGGTTAATTTCCAGATTCCCGATCTGTTTAATTTAAAATAAACCATTCCATCTTCATCCGTACGAGAATTCTGATCGAAGATAACTCCGTTTGATGCCTTGGTTTGCAACTTTACGGAAGCATTTCTAATGGGTTTGCCTTCGTAAATTACTAATGCAATTACATCGGCACCATATTTCATTTTATATGGATTTTGCTTCAGCAAAATTTCCAGCTTATCTCCCAATTTTTCATCATTTAAACCTCCGTTTGCCTTTCCGGATGTTAACAATGTTTTAGAATAAATTTCTGTTTTGAGATTAAATTCTGCCTTAGTACTAGCCTCGACATTTTTAATGATTTGCTCAGAAGCATTTAAGCGGGTTTGATTAAGGAAAGCTTCTTTGCTTATTTTTCCATCCGTGCTAACTGCATCCAAACTCAACAATACTAAACCATTATTTTCCAGCTTACGCGAAAAGGATTCAGCGGAAGCAGAATGTAAAGATTTGATATCTTCTTTTTTACCTCCGTCAGAAAACCACATTCCCTGAATATTAGAAGTTTTAAATACTTCTGATTTGCTCCCACTTAAATTATCCGAAATTTTGAACTTCAATAATCCATTCTGATCGACATTGAAGCTTTGGGGCAACAGCATTATTTCCTGTGAAAAGGAAATCGTTATGGAAAAAAGAATAAATATCAGTGTTATATAAATTCGTCTCATGCTGTAAAAATAGTGATTCTCATTCGGCTTACTTTGAAAAATCTGTATGTTTACTGCCATGAATTTCGACCGCAAGAACCTGAGCAATGAAACGCTTTTAAGTTTTTATAAACATCTGCTCAAGCCCAGAATGATTGAAGAAAAGATGCTGATTCTGCTTCGTCAGGGCCGGATTGGAAAATGGTTTTCCGGCATTGGACAGGAAGCCATAGCGGTTGGAACTACGCTTGCCATGAAACCGGAAGAATATATTTTGCCCATGCACCGTAATCTGGGAGTTTTTACAAGTAGAAATATACCCTTATCCAGATTAATGGGACAATGGCAGGGAAAAGCTTCAGGCTTTACTAAAGGCCGTGATCGTTCTTTCCATTTTGGCACCCAGGAATTTAAAATAATCGGGATGATCTCACATCTCGGGCCACAGCTGGCACTTGCCGACGGCATCGCGTTAGCTGATAAATTAAAAGAAAAACAACACGCCACATTAGTTTTTACAGGAGAAGGCGCCACAAGCGAAGGTGACTTTCATGAAGCATTAAACGTTGCCGCAGTTTGGGACCTGCCTGTAATTTTTATTATCGAAAACAATGGTTATGGTCTATCTACGCCCACAAATGAACAATATCGCTGCGAACATTTAGTAGACCGGGCCAAAGGATACGGAATGGAAGGACGACGTATTGATGGCAATAATTTACTGGAAGTTTATCATAACATTCATGAAATTGCCGAAGACATTCGCAAAAATCCAAGACCGATTTTGGTAGAATGCATGACTTTTAGAATGCGTGGCCACGAAGAAGCATCGGGAACTAAATATGTACCAAAAGAATTATTTGATGTTTGGTCAGCGAAAGATCCGCTTAGAAACTTTGAAAATTATTTAGTTTCTGAAAATGTTCTGACGTCAGATTTAATAGCTGAGATCAAAGCAGATTTTAAGCTGGGAATTGAGCATGATATTGAAAAAGTATTTTCGGAACCTGAAGTTGAAGTGAATACAGCTACCGAAACTGCAGATATGTTCAGTCCGTTTGCTTCTGAAAAAATAAATCCCGCAACAGATTCTAAAACTGATCGCCGATATTTGGATGCGATAACTGATGGATTAAGACAGGGAATGCAAAAGCATTCCAACCTTGTAATTATGGGTCAGGACATTGCGGAATATGGCGGAGCTTTTAAAATTACAAGTGGCTTTGTAGAAGAATTTGGAAAAGGCCGGGTTCGGAATACGCCTATTTGCGAATCTGCCATAGTTGGTGCCGCCATGGGACTTTCAATCAACGGTTTTAAAGCGGTTATGGAAATGCAGTTTGCGGATTTTGCAACCTGTGGATTTAATCAGATCATTAATAATCTGGCGAAAACACATTATCGCTGGGGCGAAAAAGCAGATGTAGTTGTGCGCATGCCAACGGGTGCCGGAACCGGTGCCGGACCATTCCACTCACAAAGTAATGAAGCATGGTTTACCAAAACTCCGGGTTTAAAAGTGGTTTATCCGGCCTTTCCTTCAGACGCTAAAGGTTTGCTATTAGCAGCCATTGACGATCCGAATCCGGTGATGTATTTTGAACATAAATATTTATACCGGGGAATTACTGAGGCTATTTTTGATGATTATTATACAATAGAAATCGGTAAAGCCAATTTGTTAAAAGAAGGTAAACAATTCAGCATTATAACTTACGGATTGGGTGTTCATTGGGCAATTGATTATCTCAAAAACAATCCGGAATATTCTGCTGATTTACTTGACTTGCGGAGTTTACAACCCTGGGATAAAGAAGCGGTTGAGAAAACTGTTAAAAAAACCGGGCGGGTTTTAATTTTGCATGAAGATACGCTTACCAATGGTTTTGGTGGCGAGCTGAGTGCGCATATTGCAGAACATTGCTTTAATTTTCTGGATGCGCCGGTTATGCGTTGCGCAAGTTTAGATTCTGCAATTCCCATGAATAAAGGTTTGGAAAATGCTTTTCTAGCGAAATCAAGACTGGATGAAACTGTAAAGAAGCTGGTATCTTATTGATAAATCTTTTTAAGATGAACAAAATATTTATAGAAGATAAAAACTTTGAAAAAGTTGATTTTGAATCAAATCCATTAGAACTTGCCGAATATGAAAATTGTCATTTCAAAAATTGCAATTTCCACAATTCAAATTTGAGTAATTTTGCTTTTGCGGGCTGTCAGTTTGAAACCTGTAACCTTAGTAATTCTAATCTAAAAAATACAGCTTTACGCGATGTTAAATTTATGGACTGCAAGCTTTTAGGCTTACATTTCGATAAATGTAATCCATTTCTACTCGAAGTTAAATTTGAAAAATGCAGCTTAAACTTATCGTCATTTTACCAGTTAAATCTTAAAAACACAGTTTTCAAAAATTGCAGTTTGCAGGAATGCGATTTTACAGAATGCAATCTCAGCAATGCAAAGTTTGATGATTGTGATCTGAGTCAGGCTATATTTGAAAACAGCCTTTTAGAAAAAACTGACTTTAGAACGGCATTTAATTATTCAATTGATCCCACCAAAAACAGAATAAAAAAAGCCAGATTTTCTTTGTCGGGAGTTGCCGGCCTTTTAGATCAGCATGACATTTTAATTGATTGATCTCATCTGATAAAACATTTCAGACTTGTCAGAACTCATTAACGAGGCATTTTTACTACATTTAATACTTATTGAAAAAACCAGAAAAAATCCTCAAAGATGTTTATATGGAAAAATTAACTGTAAAAAATAGCATCGAAATAAATGCGGATGCGAAAAGAGTTTGGGAGGTGCTTATTGATCCGGAGTACACAAAGCAGTATATGTTTGGCTGCGAAACAGAATCAGATTGGAAAAATGGAAGTCCGCTGGTTTGGAAAATGATGCACGAAGGAAAGGAATTTATCCCCGTTAAGGGAGTAATAAAAGAAATACAACCCAATCGTTTATTAACTTATTCTGTTTTTGACCCTTCAGCATCGTACCCTGATATACCCGAAAATCACTTAAATGTAACTTACCAACTGGAAGTTGCATCTGGCAAAACTATCTTAACAGTTGTTCAGGATGGCTTTGAATTAGCTGCCGACGGAGAGAAACGATATCAGGATGTTTACAATAATGGCGAGGGTTGGAATCCGATTTTAGTGCAGATTAAAGAGATAGCAGAAAAACACGATTAAATATTTAGATGAAATAGTTGAAAGAAGCTGAATTATTTTCTTCAAAATATCCAGCTCTTTTCTGTCCGGGACTCATAATTACTAAAAGTACTATTATCAATTACAACATACTTATGGATATTAATGAAGTGTACCACCTGATCATGCAGAAATTATCCACATGGATGCAAGGTCTGATAAAACTATTACCCAATATATTGCTTGCGGCACTGGTCTTAGCAATTGGTTTTGCTTTGGCGGGCAGAATTGCAAAGCTCGCTAAAAAAGTGTTAGGGAAATTTTCCCTTAATGCATCATTGAACAATCTTTTCGGTTCATTTATTTACATCGCATTTATTGGAATAATCTTATTTACTGCATTAAGTATTCTGCAGCTAGATAAAGCGGTAACATCTATTTTAGCCGGTGCAGGTATTGTTGGTTTGGCATTAGCATTTGCATTTCAGGATATTGCAGCAAATTTTATTTCCGGTATTTTCATATCCTTCCGCCGCCCGCTACATGTTGGCGACATAGTAAAAGTTAGTGATTACATGGGTAAAGTTGCCGAAATCAATCTCAGAGATACCGTTTTAAGAACTTTTCAGGGCCAAATGGTTATTATCCCCAATAAAAATGTTTTTCAAAATCCGATAGAAAATTATTCTCTTTTAGGCAAGCGAAGATTAGATCTGAATGTGGGCGTTTCCTATGGTGAGGATCTGGAAAAGGTTAGAGAAATTACATTAAATGCCGTTAAAAATCTGGAAGGACTTTCTAAATTCGATGAAACAACTATGTTTTACCAGGAATTTGGCGACAGTTCTATCAATTTTGTCATCCGATTTTGGATAGAATCTCCGGATCAACCAACCTACCTGAGTGTAGGAAGCGAAGCTATTATCCGCATAAAAAAAGCGTATGACCAGAATGATATTATGATTCCGTTCCCAATCCGCACATTAGATTTTGGAATTAAAGGTGGAAAAACCTTGAATGAAATGACATTAAATATGGTTGATAAACAAGCGGATTAATTCATCTTTTAAAATATTCTAAATTAATATTAGATGAAAATTCTTAAAGCCTCTATTTTGGCAATTACATTTATTTTGGTTTCACAAAGCTTGTGGGCTCAAAAAGACAGTGTTAATAAGTCAAATGACTCCATAAATTCAACTCTTCTTAAACAGTTTAACAAAAAGATTTCTGAAATAGAACAACAGCGTAAAGCTGATTCTGTTAAAAGAGAAAATCTTGAAGCTGAATTAAATTCTCTGAAAAACTCCGACAGGCTAAAAAAGCTGGAGATTCAAAATAAACTTTCCGAATTAAGTGTTGAACAAAACAAGGCTTTAGAAGATAGAAAAGCACGAATTAAAGAGTTAAAAAAAACCGCTAAATCTTTTCCGGTAACTGGTTTTTTTGAAGATACTTTATTTGTTATTTACAATAACCTTGGAAGCTTTTCTGCCAAAGATCGTGCGGAAGCAATTTCAAAACGAATTCAAAATATTACTGAGAAATCAAGTTTTACTTCTGATTCTATTCAATTAATAGAGAATGAAAATTTAACAGATATAGTTATTGGAGAAACCATTATAATGAGTGTTTCTAATGATGACGCATTATGGGAAAATTCAAGCAGGAAAGAACTTGGAGTAAGATACAGAAACCAAATTATGGATGCTATAAAGCTCTATAAATCTGAAACCAGCCTGGCAACGCTGGCAAAAGAAATTGGTCTTGCGTTGTTGGTTATTGCGGTAATTGTTGCGCTGATATATTACATCAGTAAGTTTTTCAGATGGAATGCAAGCAAAATTAAGGAACAGGAAAACAAGCGAATAAAAGGAATAAAAATTAAAAATTATACGCTTTTCGATGCTCATCGCCAGGTAAAAGCCATGGTTACAGCCAATAATATTTTAAAATGGTTGTTTCTCATTTTACTCGTTTATCTCACATTACCAGTTCTATTCGGCATTTTCCCATGGACGCAGCATTTTGCTCAGAATCTGTTTGGTTACATTCTTAATCCGGTAAAAAATATTGCCTCCGGTTTGCTTAATTACCTTCCCAATTTAATCACCATCATCGTAATCATCATATTTTTCAGATATGTTTTAAAAGGCATTCATTTCCTGAAAACAGAAATTGCCAACGGCGATTTGCAGTTGCAGGGCTTTTACCCTGATTGGGCAAATCCAACTTACCAGATTGTACGCATACTGGTTTATGCATTTATGATTGTTGTGATATTCCCATACCTACCGGGAAGTAATTCGCCTGTTTTTCAGGGTGTTTCAGTATTCCTTGGTTTTCTTTTCACTTTCGGCTCCGCCGGATCTTTATCCAACATCATTGCCGGATTAATTTTAACATATATGCGCCTGTTTAAAATCGGCGATCGTGTAAAAATTGGAGATGAGGTTGGAGATGTGATTGAAAAATCAATGCTGGTAACCCGTATCCGGACGATAAAAAATGAGATCATTTCCATCCCGAATTCAACCGTAATGAACAGTCATACCATAAATTATAGCAGTGATGCTCCGGATAAAGGACTAATTATTCATACCACAGTTACTATTGGCTATGACGTTCCCTGGCGGGATATGCATGCGGCCTTAATTGAAGCTGCTTCCAAAACTGATTTAATTTTAGATGAACCCAAACCTTTTGTATTGCAAACAAGTCTGGATGACTTTTATGTTTCTTATCAGATAAACGGCTACATCAAAGAGCCCAATAAACAAGCTTCCATTTATTCCAATTTACACCAGAATATTCAGGATGTTTGCAATGAACGTGGAATTGAAATTATGTCGCCACATTACCGAGCCGCCAGAGATGGAAATGCTAGCACTATACCTGCAAGCTATCTTCCTGAAGATTATATGGCACCCGGATTTACTGTTAAATTAGAGAGTAAGGAAGAGAAAACTTCTGCAGGCAAAAATTAATTTCAATTTTAAAACTAAAATTTAAGAAATCATCAAATTCAAATGAATTTATTTCACCTTTTATCCATAGTGATCGTATTATCAGCGGCTTTTTCCTATATCAATTTCAGAGCTCTGAAACTGCCCATCACCATCGGTTTGATGCTCGGTTCCTTAATATTTTCATTTCTAATCTTAGTTACCGGCCGATACTTTCCATTATTTAAAAACCTGATAGAAGTTGAACTGATCAATATTAATTTCAGCGAACTGCTTTTAGAAGGAATGTTAAGCTTCATGCTTTTCGCGGGAGCAATACATATTAAATACAAAGATATTAACAGTGAAAAGCTTATTATACTTCTGTTCTCAACAATCAGTGTGCTGCTGAGTACTTTCATGATTGGATATGCCTCATTTTATTTATTAAATTATCTTGGCTACGAAGTACAGCTTATACATGCATTATTATTTGGCGCATTAATTTCGCCTACTGATCCTATTGCTGTAATTAGCATTTTGAAAAGTGCCGGAATTCCCAAATCTCTGGAAACCATCATTGCCGGCGAATCACTATTTAATGATGGTGTGGCGGTTGTAGTATTCACAACCATTCTGGAATTGTCTAAATCCGGAGAACAACTTGACGTGCAAAGTGTTGCTACTCTTTTCGGGCAGGAAGCAATAGGCGGATTGATTTTAGGAATTGGTCTGGGCTATGTGGGTTTCAAATTGATTGCGAGTATTGATAATTACCAGGTAGAAGTGTTAATTACGTTAGCCATTGTTATGGGCGGTTATACCTTGGCACATTATATCCATGTTTCAGGTCCGCTGGCAATGGTTGCTGCAGGTTTAATAACCGGAAACCATAGCAAAAGTACGGGAATGTCTGATGTTACTACTGAATATGTAGATAAATTCTGGGAACTGCTTGATGTCATTTTGAATGCAATTTTATTTGTGTTAATCGGACTTGAATTATTGGTTATAAAAACTGATCAAAAAATAATCTACATCTCTTTAATTTTAATTTTAATCGGATTATCGGCTCGTTATATTTCCATTTATATTCCATCACTAGCTATTCGGTTTAAAGAGAAATTAACACGGAGAACATTGTTAATTTTAACCTGGGGTGGCTTACGCGGAGGAATATCCATTGCGTTAGCATTATCTATAAGTGCTGAGTTTAACCGCGATATTTGGGTAACGATAACCTATATAATTGTTTGTTTCTCCATCTTGGTACAAGGATTAACAATTGGAAAATTCGCAAAAGCCATGAGGTAGATTCAACCTTTCGGATACATAAAACTTTAACATTTTAACTGGCTTCCGGCGGTTGTAGTTCCATTGGTACTGCTTTCGCATCTGGCCTCCATCAGGCAATTGGTTTTAATTAAAACAGATTCAGTTTAGAATTTCCACTTTCTCATCACTTTTAATCTTTTCTTCATCCACATCAATTGCTTCCGGAATAAAGAAAATTACAGGTGGAATAAGCATACAGGCATACGAAAGATATACGCTTACAAACGCCAAAGGAATAGAAGTTAAGTATAATACTACCGCGATAATTGATTTTGTTCTTCCCCGGAAGGAAACACGGACAATGCGACGGGTAAGTTCTCTGTTACTGTCTTTATGCAATAGTTTATTCCGGATACTGTAATCCCGCATAATTAAAAATGACAGGTTAGTTAAAAACATAACAGCTCCATAAATTGCCGGTGAGAGTGTCAAAAAAGGATTAGAACCTACAATGGATGTTGCAAAAGGGATTAAACTTGTTAAAAACAGAAATAAGAAATTATGCCAGAGCAAACCTACATCAGTTCTTTCTAGTAAATGAAACATATGATGATGATTGGTCCACAAAATACCGATCATCATAAAACTGAATGCATAAGTAATTAGATATGGAATCAGGTTATTGATCACAATAATCATTTCATACTTTCTGTTACTACCGTTAAGATCGGGAACTTTTAATCCAATGATCATAATGGTTATTATGATGGCAATTACACCGTCACTAAAAGTTTCTAACCGGGTGGTACTTATCTTCATTTGATTTTTTTTGATTAATTATAAAGTTGATATTATCGGCAAATAAAATCAAGAATCTAATTTGATGCAAACAGCTTGCCATCGAATAATAGATTGAAAATATTAAATCAAAATTGTCTGAGATGTTTAAGCTCTTTTTAAAACAACTTCAGCCAGCGGACTAAAAAGATAAACGGCCCCGGTTTTTACCTCAATGCATCTAAACCGCTTTCTGATTTGTAATTCTTTACGAAATTCCCGACCATTTTTCATAGCAAAAACGCTGTTTACAGGTAAGCTTTCAACGGTTATCAGGTCAGATGACCTTTCGTCGTATTTTTTCAATGCCCTAAAAAGATCCAAATCCGAGCAGCTGGATGCCGCCGGATTTTCAAGGTAAGAAACAATTGCCCGGTTTATATCCATTGGGAAAATATGCTTCTCAAAAAACGGGCGCATCATTTTTTTAAAATTCTGCTTCCACTCTATTCCGTGTGGTTTTGCATTTCTTTTATGCTCATTCCAGGTATGTAAATGGGCAAACTCATGCACTGTAGTTACCAGAAAGGCGTATGGATTTAAATTGAAATTAACAGAAATACGATGCCCGGCTCCTTTAAACGGCGGTCGGTAATCACCGAATTTTGAATTACGGTTACGCGAAACCTTAAACTCACATTGAAAATAATCTATCCAGCGAGCTATTACCGGAGCACAGTCTGGTGGTAAATATTTATCAAGAATTTCGGTTTTGTCCAACTTGTGTTGATAAGAAAATTTGAAAACGTGAATTAAGGAATAACATTTCAAGAATACAAAAAACTATTTCATTAACTGATAAACAATCAGACTTGAAACGTACGCCAATCCCGTCATATACGCGAATTGAATTGCCGGCCATTTCCAATGCTTGGTTTCCCTATAAACAACCGCTACGGTACTCATGCATTGCATCGCGAAAGCGTAAAAAATCATTAAAGAAAATGCAACCGCTGCTGTAAATACTGGCTTACCCGTATCCGGATTTTTGGCGCTGTGCATTTTCTCTCTTACAGACTCCATATGCTTATCATCAGCGTCAACACTATAAATGGTAGCCATTGTGCCAACAAATACCTCACGGGCCGCAAAAGAAGTTATCAGCGCAATACCAATCTTCCAGTCAAAACCCAATGGGCGAATAGCGGGTTCAATAGATTTTCCCAATATTCCGGCAAAAGAATTTTCGAGCTTTGCGGATGCTATTGCTCTTTCCAATTGCGGAGCTGTATATTTCTGGCTGATTTGTGGATCATCAAACTTTTTGTCGACAGCAGCAAACTTGCCGGGAGGACCATAAGAGGATAAAACCCATAAAATAATTGAAATGGCAATAATTACCTTTCCGGCTTCGAATACGAATGTTTTTACCTTTTCATACATGGTAAGTAAAACATTATTCCAGCGAGGCATGCGGTAAACCGGCAATTCCATTATGAAATATCCGCGTTCCCGCGATTTAAATAAATATTTCATCACCCATGCCACTATTACAGCACTAACAATACTCAGCACATATAACGACATTAACACAACGCCCTGCAGGTTTATAAAACCCCAGATGCTTTTTGATGGAACAACCAATGAAATGAGTAAAGTATAAATCGGCAGTCGGGCAGAGCAACTTACCAGCGGAGTAACCATAATGGTGATCATCCGGTCCTTCCAGTTTTCAATATTCCTTGCACTCATTATTGATGGAACGGCACAAGCCAGTCCGCCGATTAAAGGAACAACAGATTTACCGTTCAGGCCCACTTTACGCATGATCTTATCCATCATAAAAGTAACCCTAGACATATATCCGGTATCTTCCAGGATAGAGATGAAGGCAAAAAGCAAAGCAATTTGCGGAATGAAAACCAAAACACCACTCAGGCCGGCCAAAACTCCGTCAATTAATAAACTGCGTAAAACACCTTCAGGAAGTAAGGCATTTCCCTGTTCGGCAAGCCAGACAAATAATTGCTCTATCAGACCCATTGGATATTCTGACCAGGCAAAAATTGACTGGAATATCATGAAGAGAATTGCCGCGAAAATGGCAAATCCAAAAACCTTATGTGTTAAAACCCGATCTATTTTATTACTTATGGTTTCCAGCTTTGCATCCTGCTTAAAGGAAACTGTATCAAAAAGTACATCATTTATAAAATTGTACCGGGCAATAGTTTCAGTTGCCTGAGATTTTTGAGAATGGAAAGAAAATTCCTCCTCAATAGATTCTATCTTTTCGTTTTGTTCAGCGTTTAAAAACCCAAATTGTTCATGCTGATGCGCCAGTTGCAATGCAACATAGGGCAATTCTACTTCAAGTTCTTTTTGAATTTTACGCACCAGATCCGGCGCTATAGATTCTACTTCGATAGAATCCCGTTGCAACGGGATTTTTGAATAATTTAAAATTGCCTGTTTTAACTGATTTATGCCTTCCAGATTACGGGCTGAAACAGGTATTACCTGCACACCTAATTTCTGAGCCAGCACATCAACCGAAATTTCCATTCCGGAGCGACGGGCCAGATCCATCATATTTAAGGCAATAATAACCGGAATTTTTAGATCAGCTACCTGGGTATATAAAAGTAAATTTCGTTTGAGGTTTGATGCATCTGCCACAAAAATGATCAGATCCGGGTGAATGGCACTTTTTTTATCGGCAAGAGCCTCCATAACAATAACTTCGTCCCTGCTTTTAGGATACAAGCTATAGGTTCCGGGAAGATCAATGATTTGCGCAATGCGGCTATCCGGCAGTTTACAGAAACCGGTTTTTTTATCAACCGTTACACCGGGAAAGTTTCCAATCTTTTGATTAAGACCGGTCAGAATATTAAAAAGCGTAGATTTTCCTGCGTTGGGGTTTCCAACAAGAGCAATTTTAAGATCGCCTTCCACTTAGTTATTGAAGTATTATAGTAGAAGCTTCTTGCTTCCTCAGGCTTAGTTGATAACCAGAAACACGAATCGCCATCGGGTCACCAAGTGGAGCATATCGTTCGACAACAATAGACTCTCCGGGTAAACATCCCATTTCCATTAATTTAACCGACATTTCCAGATCAGTAAACTCTTTGATAACTCCAGTTTGACCTGGTTGTAATTGAGATAGCTTCATGTGTCTTATTAATAATTCCCTCAAAAGTAGAGCTTATTTAAATTAAATCCAAATAAGAATTAGAATATTTTCAAACAGTTAACCTGATATTTTAGAAGATTATTACCTGTTTATTGAATTACTAAAATGAGGGCAATCGCACTTTTTCTTGAAAATTCCGCAGGAAGATATCAGGCTGACCAATAGAATTACAAAAGAAATTTTACAGAAGTTTTTCATTGTATCTGAATCTGTGTAAAAATATATAACTAAAAATACCCATTCCCACACCTATCATATCGGAAAAAAAGTCCCACCATTCGGCAGAGCGATACGTGAAAATATAGTATTGTAGCAACTCGATTCCTCCGCCTAAAATTGTGGTAATAAACAGGATTTTGAGAATGGTTATAGTACGGTAAGTGTAACTTTTTTGTTCTCTGATTTTTCCATAGAAAAGCAAAACTGTTAATACAAAGAAAAATCCCAAATGAACCAGTTTATCAAAACCTTCGAATACTGGAATTCCTGCTGGGTCGCTGATGGGAATATCACATAAAATAAGAACAATACCTGACCAAATAATAGCCAGATATTGATTTGACAGCGTTTTAAGCATTAAGCGCCAACCTGTGCTTTATAATCGTCGGATGCTAATAAATTATCCATTTGCGCATCGTCAGCTAATTCTATTTTCACCATCCAGCCTTCGCCATACGGATCGCTGTTTACAAGCTCGGGATTTGTATCTAATTTTTTATTGAATTCAATAATTTTACCACTTATCGGCATAAACAGATCAGAAACTGTTTTTACTGCTTCAACAGTTCCAAAAACATCATCGTGTTTAATGTGCTCGCCAACAGTATTGATATCTACATATACAATGTCACCCAATTCATGCTGCGCAAATTCAGTAATACCAATTACTGCCTGATTACCTTCAACACGAATCCATTCGTGATCTTTTGTATATTTTAATTCGGATGGGAAATTCATTGGTTAATTTTTTAGTTGCTCAAAAATAGGATAAGATATTATAATTAAGAATTGCAAAGGCAAAAAATAATCATAAAGGCGATTTTACAATACTTCCTGATAGGATAAGTGTCCCACACTTTGAAAGTGTGGGACACTTTAATAGATATTTTAATCTAGCGGCAAACGAACGGTGTAAAAATCATAATAGAAATTCTCTTTTTTAATATCTAATAAGTAGGAAGCTGAACCAAAAAATAAACATAAAGGGAATATTACAATACTTCCTGATATGAGAAGTGTCCCACACTTTGAAAGTGTGGGACACTTTAATAGATATTTAATTCTAATGGCAAACGAACGTTGTAAGAATCATTATAGAAATTCTCTTTTTTAACCTCTAACAATTTGAAAGCTAAAGCTTGATTACAAAGATTGCCATTACGCAACCCTGAATAATCCTGAAATGAAGAAAATTCCCAGTCCTCCATTTTATCAACCAAATTAGCTTTTATAGGATTTTGATGTATATAATGAAAACATTCCTCTGAATAGTTTTGGCTATTATTTTCGGTAACACATCTAGCTTTTGTTTTCTGCTGAAATAAATTCCCGATTCTTTGTTCCTGAACATTTATTCCTTTGGTATAAGAACTCAACAATAATCTAATTCCTTCGCTTAGCTTATTATTTGTAATTAGTGGATTTTCAAAATTTATATCAAGCCTTTCATCTACATAAACTAATAAATGAAAATGATTTGGCATTAAACAGTAAGCTAATATTTCGCAATTAGGCAGAATATATCTCCTAATCTTATTTAGAAAATAAATGTAATTGTCTCTTTTAAAGAATATGATCTGCTTGTTATTCCCTCTGTTATAAATGTGGTAGATATTCTGAGTAGCAAAATTCATACTTCTAAAAATTTTAAACTTTTAAGTTTACCATACCTAAAAAAGAATAGCAATTTATAATACAAATTACTGCAAAGTAAATCTAAGGCTTACGCCGAAGTTACTGAATGAGGTATTAAAGGTTTGAGATGTATATGGCTTGGTAATATTGCCATCATAAAACATCCGGATATTGAAGCGCTGATTCAGAACATAATCTAAAGACGGCCGAACTGTAATATTTTGTGCTCCAGAAGATACTTCGGCATCTTCAACATCTGCACGGTAAATTACTGTTTTTCTATCGCTTAAAGCGAAATCAAGCTTAAAGTTCATATCGTTATTCAGTTTTAAATTGCTGAACATCCCAAAAGGAAAACGAAAATTAGCTGTGCGATAACCAAAACCAAATACCAAAGCATCTTCTTTTTGCTGTGCCATCTGATTATTGGCAAAACTGAAACTCAAAATTCTGGATTTTCTGTACTCGAAATTGGTGGTCACGTTATTTTTTAAACGCATATCAATTCCCAATAAAGGAACAAACTGCTCCATTAAAGTTATCTGAGAGAACTGATATAAAGGCAGGAAATCGCCGTTGGCATCCCGAACATTTACAAAACCGTCCGACTCCTGATAACGAATCAGCGAGTTGAAATTATTCACATTATAGGTAGAACGATAAGCATGGTTCAGATCAAATGAAGCAAACAATTCATTAAAGAAATCAAACTTTGTTAAGCCGTTATAGGTTATGCGCCAGTTTGGAATAGGTACTTTCGGAAACTGATTTAATTTAATAGAATTTGCGTCTTTTCCGGTATAAGCAGCCAGGAATGCTGCAATCAACACATCCTGCGAATTTTTGCCGTAACCATCAGCAAAACCACCCGTATTTCCAACAGAATTTGGGTTTTGATTCCCTAAACGCTGAGAAATAATATTCCGGTTATTCTCAAACTGGTTGAACAGATTTGATGAATTATTGGTCTTATTTTCCTTGCTGAAAGCTGTACGCAAAGAGATATAAGAAATACTGTAATCTCCGGTTGTTACCGGACTTAAATTCTGAAAATTATTGGTTGAAGGCAGAAATTTGAAGTTAGTAGAATAGTTAAAATTCTGACTTTTCAAGGCAGTAAGTTCAATTCGCAAATCTCTAAAAGGTTCAACAATTCCTCGCAAATTCAAATCTTCTTTTTTGGTGGTTATATACAATTGATTTTGAAGAGAATCTCTTGTGATCCAGCCATTTTGCAATGCCCGACCGCGAATATCAAACTGGCTTCCAAAAACAAAATCATAACCCGGCGCATTTGCTCCCACATCTTGTCCAACAAAATCTGTCTGTGGTAAATATCCCGGAAGAAAAATGCCTTCTGTACGCGTATAAGCCCCATTAATATTCTTTATTCCTGTTAAAAAATTGATAAAGAATTTACCGGCACCTTTATTATCGGGAGCATTGGCTGCTCTGACAAAGCCAAATTTATTATAAAGTGCCGTTAAACTCAGTGTTGGATTTAATTGTAAAATCCGAGAATTCTGAATAGTATTTCCAAAATTGATATTCGGATCCCGTAAGGTTAATAATGGCTCACCTCTCCAGTTAAATCCGGCTCCATAACGTGCCGCTACAGTTACCCAATCCAATCCGGGAATTTTATTTAAGGGAAGATTATAAGTAATATTCAACGTGTGTCCGTAATCTGTAGTGCGACCTAATTTTTTCAAATTCTCCCAGATAGTATCTCTAACAATTCCGTTTATTCGGCCATCCGGCTCATCTATAATAGAATAATTAGTGGCATTAAAATCGATCTGCATAGATCGGGTTAAGTTCCAGCTGATGCCGTAAAGACGAGACATCTGGAAATTCTTGTTGAAATTGGTATTGATCGGCAGAAAATTATTCGGATCGTTATTTCGCAATGTATTTTCAGAATATAAACGATCTACGTCGATCCGAAAATTAATTACCGAGGGCAACAGGCTGAAATTAAAATCCCGGATTAAGCCCAAACTTTTAGATTTTATCAGCTTTTCAAAAGGAGTAATAGATTTTGCTTGATTTGAATAATTATAGGCTAAGCCTGCCCGGTAAGTCCGCTGCAATGCTTTTTCATTAATAAAATCGTGATGATCATATTCATTAAAAGCATACGTTGCGCTCCAGTTTTCAATATCCCACAAATGAATTTTGCTTTCAGCACTGGTGCGAATTTTCCGGACGTTTGTAAAATTAATACTCTTTCGTGAAGTAATATCCTCGGCGCTGGAGCGGATAGAATCGCGGGCAGATTGTGAAGCATTTTGCAGCGCCGTTTTTAATTCCAGATCTGGTGTTCCGGGATCATATTGCGGAGTGCCAATTTGCTTGGAAAAATTGATAAACATCGGCACTTTAATTCCGGATCTTTCAGGGAAAAATTTACCAAGTTCAACACTTGATGCTACATCAAACAACACGTCATCCGCACGGTTTCTCTCGCTAACACGTTTATCCAAAGAGCCAAAACCAATAGTACTTTTACTTCCGGAAACGGTTACATCAGCAAAATCGGCCAGCTTTGCATTTAATCTGGCAGTAGCCGCCCAACCTCCACGCTCATCAAAATCTGTTAAACGCAACTCATTGAACCAGATCTGAGCAGTCTTATCCAAACCGTCATCCAATCCCGGACTAGCCGGATTTCTTAGCGGATTTTTAACGCCAAGCATGTACACCCGCACCTTACTTAAATCCGGCTGACCTAAAACTGTAATTTTTGTAGTTCCAACAGTGTAAACAAAAGGAACATTAATTGGATATGGCTGTCCGTTCAGAACTGCCTGATTTCTGGCAATTTTAGCTTCCTGAAAAAGACGCATCTCCAAATCTATTTTATTTTCATCAGGCCATATCGCAAACGGATCCCGCGAACCCGGATTTGTGACTTTTAAAGGCAACTCATATTCATAATAGTTATCCTGACTATCGGTTCCAATGCGGATAAACGCTTTCACATCATTATCTCTTAACTGATCGCCTTCGGCGTGAATAAACATTTTTAAACGTCGGTAAGATCTGAAATCATTTACGGTAGTTCGGAAAGCGGCACGACCGTAACCATCCCGAACATTTTTTACCGTTACAGCCAAAGATTGCTCGTTCTGTCGGGTGTCGCCACGGAAGTTGCTAAAATCACGCTCACGTTCTATTCCCGGTGGTACTACATAAGGAATTGGAGATCGCTTGCCATTTTCTTCGATGTTTACGGCAGAAACCTCAAGAGTTGAATTATCCAATCCCGGATTAATTAAAGCTGGATCTGTAATTACCTTGGCGGGATTATTTTCTGAATTATATCTGCGCCATTCGCCGCGTACCAACTGCAGTTTTGCAAAACGCATAACCGTTGTGTCGGCAAAATCTGTCATAAACATCCGCACAAAGCGAATAGATTTAAAATCCTGAATGTTTCCTACTTTCTGCTGGAACTCGGCCAAAGGAATTTTAAACTGGATCCAGCGAACGGTTTCCTGTTTACCGTTTGCCAGTTTAACCGTTGCCGGAACAATATCTGCAATGAAATTGGTTCCGGTAACCTGCAAATCCTGTGGACGAATGGAAATCCTGTACTGATAATATTCATCAGCAAGCGTAGAATTGTTATCCCGATTAATATCTTCACCATCCGGCAAAGGTGTAGCAGCCGAATTTTCAATTCCTGTTTGATCCAAAGATTGCTGACTTGTTTTCGAATTTCCTTCTGTTCCGTTATAAAGCTCATATCTTTTTAAAATCCCTGCATTAACCTGATCCAGTGTATTTCCTCTGTAATACTGATAATCATCCGAAGCCGGATCGGCATCTAAAAGAGCCGCGGCCTGCGGGTTTAACTGGCTTTTAGCCTGATTTAAAAATACGGCATATTGAGACCGTTCGGTATCATCACTTAACCCGTCTAAACCAACATCCTGAAAGCGGCGAGCATCGGCATTATTATCAAAAGCCTGTATAACGGGTTGCAGGCGTGGAACCCGTCCCCAAACTGTTGGATCTGTTTTGGTATTATCGCCATCAACAGGCAAGCCATTTTCTAAACTTTTACGACCATCCTTTAAAATATCTTCAGAGATATTTCCGAGGTTAAAATATAAATCTCCCCCGGCGCTGTTTGGCTTATAAATAAATGGGTCTAATACCCAGAGTTCAATAAACTCAATATTTAAAGCTTCAAAATCATTTGTTTCCAGTTTTCTGAAAATCCCGCCCCAGCGGTCTCTTGGATTTACTAAAGTTCCGTTTGGATTTAAACCAATGGTAGTAAAATTGTACGGACCACGAACATTTGGATAGTAAGCCAAATCGAAAGTGGGCAAAATTAAGGGCTGACCAGTGACCGATTGTTTAAATGGGAAAACCTCTTTCTCGAAAATTTCTCTTACATAATGATTGGAAAGTTCAGTCTTATTGCCTTTAATATTTTCGGGAGTAGTTGAGTTTGCTGAGGTAAAAAATATAGGATCAATATTATAATAAGCCAGGCGTGCTCGATTATAACCGTAGGAAAGATCGTTGTTCAACTGGGCTTCCGGAAATAATTGTGGCGTACCGGAAATTTGCCAAGGCGTAGAACTTTTAATATCGATTAAAGATCTGCTCGATTCAAAATCATCAATATAACTAGTACCATTTCTGCTCCCGGCAAAATTCAAAGCGGAAGGATGTCCGGGGATGAAGTTGGCATATTCCGTATTAAAAGTAATTGCAGATATTTCTTTGGTATTGATGAAAGGAATTTTATCCACCATACGTGTCAGCCAGCGAGAATCCGAACTATAATTAGCATCTAATCCCCATATAGAGTTTGAGATTGCCTCATCGCCAATATTAACTTTTTGAGTTAGTGGCTTTTCTGTCAGATTCATTATGGTTCCGCCCAGATTCAATTTATTGCTTACGCGATAATCAAAACGGGAGCCTACCAGAGAGCGTTGCTGCAAACCAAAAAGTTCATTATTCTCAAGTTTAATTCGTATCGGCTGACCGGAATTCAATAATGCCTGATTTAAAATCCGAACGCGGCCAATGTTATAATCTACCGTAAAATCAGCGCCTTCCTGTAAGGGCAACGTTCCGGCAATTACCTGTACAGAACCCTGAGGAATGTTGATTGCATTTAACTGAAATTCAGATCCGGATTGCGACTGATAAGTTCCGCGGATAATATATCGGTTCAGTTTTTGAAATAATTGCTGCGCATCCACTTTGGTGGAATCATAAAGCGGCTGAAACACGTATTTCTGAATCAGGTTTTGTTCCGTAACCGGATTAAATTTTGCTGCCAGATTTGAACCAAAAGGCTCAACAACCGGAAAAGTAATGCGTCCGTTTAGCGGATCAATAGTAATACCTTCCAGAAAATCAAAATAACCATCCGGCTTTCGGTCATTTTGCTGATTTAAATTATCCAGTTCGGTTAACTGCAACCAAAGCTGACCTGTTGTATTTGCGCCTTCGGTTATTTGAGGTTTCTCGACGCCGGATTTTTCATCCAGTCGGAAAATATTTAAACGGAAATCTGTTCGACTAACCTGATAGGCATTTAAAGAATAAATATTCTTCATCATCAAATCCCATGTTGGCAAATTGGTTTTGAGAGTTTCGTTTTTTAAGAGTTTTACAAAAAGCACTTTTGGAGTTGTGTTATCCACTGGAATATCTGTGGATAATTCACCAACCTGATATTCTACGCCATTTATAGTATACCGATAAGCGACCGCCAAAACCTCATCCGCATTTAGCGAAGTATTTAATGAAATATAACCCAGTTGCCTGCTTAGTGTATATTCTCTTTCAGTTAGTTTTCTGGCGTACGTAAGTTTGGAAAAATTATCCGTTCCGCCGTTTGCCTGAAAATATGAATTGGCGTCATTGGAATTGGTAAGCCTTGCTCCCGGGGGCAGATTCTGTAATATGTTATTTGATTGTTGTGGAAATCCGGGGCCGTTAAACCCTGCCGGGATAACAGAAAATCCGGCTCCGCCCTGAACCTGGGCCGTATTATAAGGTTGATTTTCTCCCAAATCAAGTAAGGCTAAAACGTCACGAGAATCAACCGTGCTACTGCTTCTGTTGGTTATCCAAACTTCTATTTTGGTAATATTAACGTTGCTGGTAATAATTGGCCTGTTTGCTAAAGCCTGATTATAGTTATTTCTGAAATATTGGGCCAGGAAATAATGTTTGTTGGCTTCATAATTATCCGCAGAAATGCGAAAATCATTTTGCTGTGAACCATTTGAAATGGTAATTTCCTTCTGCTGCGATTTCTGTTGAGAAAACACACTAGTTACATTTAATCGACCAAACTGTAATTGTGTTTTCAGGCCAAACAATGCCTGACTGCCCGTTATTAAACTGGAACTTAAAGGCAGACTTACGTTTCCAGCCTCTATCTTTTTAATTATTTCATCGTCTTTACCGGTATAATCCAATTTCACCTGGTTTTCAAAGTCGAATTGTGCTTCTGTATTGTAATTTGTAGTGATCCTTAATTTATCACCAATCTGTCCAACTACATTCATTTGGATTCGCTGGTCGAAATCGAAATTTCCCTGCTTGCGCTGTCGCTCATTAAATAAAGGATTTTCATTCCTGTTTAACCGGCCAGAAAATGTTAGTTCCGCTGAACCCTGCGGGCGAATATCAATGGTAGATCCGCCAAATATTTTCTCGAAAGAACGGCTGTTGACTTTTACAGGAGGAATAAAACCTGGGGTTCTGGCTTCCGATAATGGAAGATCTGATAGTTCTCTCCAGTAATTTTTCTTGATCAACTCATTTTCATAGCGCTGATACTGTTCAATGCTTAAATATTGTGGTGCCCGATATAATCTGTCGCCAATTTTTTCACGGATGATGTATTGTTTTGAAATGGGATCGAACTCCACACTTCGCTGAATATTTGAAGGATTCGGGAGAATTACGCCCGTAGAAGGAGTAAGTAAAATTGATTTAGTGTCCTTAAAAGGATAAACCAATTTGGTAGTATCTGGTTTAGCAGAGGCATTTTGTGCAAAAGCATTTTCGCTAAAAAATGCACTAAAAAGGCATAAATTCAGCAACAAAAAATTGAAAATGTTTTTCAAACTCCCGGTAGTTAATGAAAGTAATTATAAGCTTTTCAGGGCAATTTTTATCAATTGTTCTACCGATAAATTTTCCGTTCCGTTTTTAATTGCCTGATCTAATGTTTTTTCGGCAACTGATTTATTAAAGCCCAGCATAATTAAAGCAGATAACGCTTCATCTTTAGCTGAGGTATGCTGAGGCATGGAGATTAATGAGTCCGGCCCTTCTTTTTTTAATTTATCCTGCAATTCCAGAATAATTCGTTGAGCAGATTTGGGTCCTATTCCTTTTATCCGCTGAATTAAAGGAACATCGCCTTTTACAATTGCGGTCTGAATCTCGGTGGGGGTAATAGAAGATAGAATCATTCTTCCGGTACTAGGTCCAATGCCTGATACTGAAATAAGATGAAGGTAAAGCCTGCGCTCTCCTTCATCAAAAAATCCATACAATGTGTGCGCATCTTCTTTTACATGCAGCCAGGTATATAATTTACAGCGTTCCTTATCCTGCAAAGCAGAATATGTATTGAGAGAAATATGGATATGATATCCAACTCCTCCGGTTTCCAAAACCACATAAGTTGGACATTTAAAAACCAGTTTTCCGTCAATATAGGCGTACATAGACTATGCTTTTACAGTTTTACGAGTGCGATTGAATAATCGTTTTTTCTGAATAACTTCCTCTTCGCCTTGTTTTGCCTGAACATCTACCACAGCAATAGTTACCATGTTTACAATTTCTCTGACAGAGCTGCCTAATTGCAAAATATGAACAGGCTTTTTAAGACCTAACAGAATTGGACCAACCGCTTCTGCGCCACCTACTTCCTGCAATAGTTTGTAAGCAATATTTCCTGATTCCAGATTGGGAAATACCAATACATTTGCCGGGGCTCCGGATAATGTACTAAAAGGAAAATTATCTTTCAATAACTCGGAGTTCATGGCAAAATTTGCCTGCATATCTCCATCAACCACTATTCCAGGGAATTTACTGTGCAAAATTTCAACTGCCTGACGTGTTTTTTCAGGAACAGCACCTTCGTTAGAGCCAAAATTTGAGTAGGATAAAATGGCCAGTCTCGGCGATATATTAAATTTCTTTACGGAGCGATCTAATAAAACACTGATGTCAACAAGATCATCAACCGTTGGATCTACAGTTACCGTAGTATCTCCAAAAAATACCGGACCTTTTTTAGTAAGCATCATGTACATTCCTGCAACACGATTTACTCCATCTTCAGTACCAATAATTTGTAATGCGGGCTTTATTGTACTAGCGTAATTTTTTGTAAGACCAGAAATCAAAGCATCTGCTTCACCGAACTGTACCATTGATGAGCCATAATAATTACGGTCACGCATTAGTTTTTTAGATTCGAATATAGTCAATCCCCTGCGCTGACGTTTCTGATAAAGATGCTCTGCATATTTTTCAGACTTTTCTTTCTCTTCCAGAGGATTTATAATTTCAACGCCTTCCAGATCCAATTCATTTTCCTCAATTATCTGGTTGATCTTTTCCTTATTTCCTAATAAAATCGGAACAGCAATTCCATCGTCTTTTACAATTTGAGCTGCTTTTAATATCTTGTAATTATCGGCTTCGGCGAATACAATTCTTTTTGGAGATGATTTAGCCTTATTGGTTACGGCACGAAGCAAGGCATCATCCATACCCAAACGGCGTTTCAGCTCATCGCGATAAGCATCCCAATCGGTAATTATCTGACGGGCAACGCCAGAATCCATGGCTGCTTGTGCAACTGCAGGAGAAACCGCAGTTATTAATCTGAAATCTATTGGTTTTGGAATTATGTAATCTTTTCCAAACTTTAAATTCTTGGTGTTATAAGCAAGATTTACAGCTTCAGGAACTGGCTTTTTAGCTAATTCTGCAATTGCTCTAACTGCAGCAACTTTCATTTCCTCATTAATCGCAGTAGCACGAACATCTAATGCGCCACGGAAAATGTAGGGAAAACCCAACACATTGTTAACCTGGTTTGGATAATCAGAACGGCCTGTAGCCATAATAATGTCCTTGCGTGTTTTTATTGCCAGTTCATAGCTGATCTCAGGATCCGGATTTGCCATGGCGAAAACAATAGGATTTTTTGCCATTGTTTTCAGCATGTTAGCTGTTAAAACATCCGGAGAAGAAAGACCGATGAAAACATCAGCATCTTTAATTGCTTCTTCGAGTGTATTAATTTTCCGGTTTGTTGCAAATTCTTTTTTTGTTCCTTCCAGGTTTGCCCGATCTGCACGGATAACTCCGCTGCGATCAACCATCACAATATTCTCTATTTTTGCTCCCATACTTACGTACAGGCGGGAGCACGAAATTGCCGCCGCACCGGCGCCGTTAACTACTATTTTAACTCTATCTAACTTCTTTTTCTGGATCTCGCAAGCATTTATTAATGCCGCAGATGAAATAATTGCTGTTCCATGCTGGTCATCGTGCATTACCGGAATGCTCATTTCAGCTTTTAAACGGCGTTCAATTTCAAAACACTCCGGAGCCTTGATATCTTCCAGGTTAATACCTCCAAAAGTAGGTTCAAGAGCTTTAACAATGGTTACAAATTCATCAATATTTTTGGTATCAAGCTCAAGATCAAAAACATCTATATCAGCAAATATTTTAAACAGAATTCCCTTTCCTTCCATTACCGGTTTGCTGGCTTCCGGACCAATATCGCCCAAACCTAATACTGCTGTACCATTACTGATAACTGCAACCAGGTTTCCTTTAGCGGTATATTTATAAACATCTTCTTTGTTCTCGGCTATTCTTAAACATGGTTCTGCTACTCCGGGCGAATAGGCCAGGGCCAGATCACGCTGAGAATTGGTAGGTTTAGTAGATACAACTTGAATTTTCCCGGGACGACCATGTGAATGATAGTCCAGTGCGTCTTGTTTACGATTAGTTTTACTCATTAAATAGAGAAATTGGTAAGAGGGGCAAAATTACAATTCTTTTCGGGATTGAATCAGCAAAAGACAGATTGAAAAATTTGTCGCTTTAAAAATATAAAACCCGAAATATTGAAATACTAATTCCATCTATTTCGGGTTCAATAATAAATAATTTCTTTTTACAGACTTCTGTCGATTTTTAAACGCATACCGGGCTGAACTACAGACGATTTTAAACCGTTTAGTGCTTTTATTTTGGTGATACTTATTCCATCAAATTTAGATGCGATTTCAGAAAGAGTATCTCCGGCTTTAACAACATAAATTTTATAAGCAGGCTGCTGTGGAGCTGATTTTTTAATCTGATTTGGTGTTACCCGAATTTCCTGACCCGGAACTACTTTCATCACTTTGAGGTCATTCCAAACTTTTAAATCCTGAACTTCTATACCATACTGATTGGCAATCATTAGCAACGTTTCTCCTTGTTTCACTGTAATCGAAGAAATTCCTTTTGTTAATGGATTAGAGTTTATAACCTTGGTGCTGGCTGCAATTACCTGCGGTTCATCATTTAAGCCATCATTTAATAAATCATACAAACTTGAAAAATGCTGTTTATCTATTGCTGGCACAACCAAGGTTTTTGGCGATGCGGAAGATCCATTAATAATTTGCTTTTTATAGGATGGATTTAACAATTTCAGTTCGCTCACATCCATATCTACTGCCTGTGCAATACTGGCAAGAGAAATAAAACGGGTAACATCAATTTCGTCTGTAAAAATATTAAAATTGGCTGTTTGAGGTGTAATGTCGTGTTTAGCATAATAATTCATCGCGTAAGCAGTAGCAATAAAAGCCGGAACATAATTTTGCGTTTCGCGAGGTAAAAAAGAACGAACGGCCCAAAAATTTGCTTCGCCACCAGCCCGCTGAACGGCACGGCTAACTGCTCCGGTTCCGCAATTATAAGCGGCAATAGCCAAAAGCCAATCGCCTAAACGATCATAAGCATCTCTGATATATCTCGCGGCAGCGTAACTTGCCTGTACCGGATCTTTACGTTCATCAACATAATTATCCATTACCAAACCATAACCTTTGGCGGTGGTGTACATAAATTGCCATGGCCCAACAGCGCCTGATTTGGAAACCGCATTGGGATTTAAGGCAGATTCAACAATTGAAATATATTTCAACTCATCAGGCACACCAACTTCTCTTAATGATCTTTCGAAAATGGGAAAGTAATATTTAGACAATCCCAGCATTTTGCCGATCTGATCTTTACGGTTATAGACGTACAGATCGATATAATTTTGAACATGCTCATTGTAATCCATCGGGACAGATTTTTTCAATGAATCGAGCCTTTGTTTAAATATTATATTCTGAGAAGAAAAAAGTGGATTTTCTGGAATGTTGGAGACAAATGTAGTGTCTTCGGGATTAGAAGAATAATCTCCTGAATTGTGAATAGATTCTGGCAGCGTATTGTTCAGATTTGGCCTGGCTTTTACAGCACCGGCTGAAATCATAAACAAGGCAATTGCCATTGTTTTTTTCATCATAACATTTTGATTTTAACCCATGTGGGCTCCCCCTTCATTAAATTTAATTTTTAAAATAGTATCCGAAAAAACCTTTAATACTAAGTAAGCAGTTTGCTCAAAAATCAAACACTAAAACTAACGGAAAAATAACATAAATATTACAATTCAGTAATTTAATTGAATTGTTTCTGCATTAGTATACTCAACAGAGCCAAAAAAGTTCAAAAAAAAACCTTCTGCGCTATTACATTGACGTAATAATGCAGAAGGTTTCTTCAGTAAAAAAATTTTTACTTTACTTTATTTTCTTCCTCTGGAGTAGTTTCTTCTCCGCTTTGAGCGCTCTTAAATTCTTTTAAGCCTTTGCCCATTCCACGCATTAATTCAGGAATTTTTTTTCCTCCGAAAAGAAGTAATACAACAGCTAGTATCAGAATAATTTCCGTGGCGCCTAATCCTACTAATAAAATTGTGTTGAACATAATAATTTATTTAATGTGCGGTTTTTGGGTTTTCAGTATTGGTTGTTACTACTGGCTCTTCATCAGGAGTAAATGTATCTGGCTGAATAGTTTCAGTTGTTTTAGAAGGACCATTCAAATCAATACCGTCATTTACGTTATTTATATTGTTATGGATTTCTCTTTTTACGCCTTCAGAAGCATCCTTAAACTCACGAATACCTTTACCTAAACCACGTGCCAGTTCCGGAAGTTTTTTACCCCCGAACAAAAGCAAAACAACAAACATAATCACCATTATCTCAGGTGTACCGAGGTTCAAAAATAAGAACGTTGAACTATGCATTTTTTTAAATTTAAAAATAGTTAACAAATATAGGCAATTTCTATATTCAAATTTTCAATTAATTGGCAAGCCAACCCGACGGATTCATAGGTTCTGCACCTTTACGAACTTCAAAGTGAACTTCTGTAGTTCCGTCTGTCGGGTCTGTAATTACAGTTCCGATAGTTTGTTTTAAAGTTACCTTCTGACCGCGGGAAACACTAACAGATCTCAAATTTGAATATACTGTAAAATACTCTCCGTGTCTTATTAATACGGCATATGAGCCAGCAAAGTTTTGTACCGCCGCAACTTCTCCGGAAAATACCGCTCTAACAGAAGCACCTTCAGAAGTTTTAATATCAACGCCGTTGTTTTCTGTGGTTACATTTGTTCCATATTTATGAATACCAAAACCTTCTGTAATAATTCCACTGGCAACCGGCCATGGCAAACGTCCGCGGTTTCCTAAAAAGTCCGAAGATAATTTAGCAGCTTCCGGGGTTGAGGCTAAAACACTGGAACCTTTAGAAATGGGTTTAGCATCCGGAGCATCCTTATTTTCTTCTTTAGCTTTTGCGGCTGCGGCACGTGCGGCAGCTTCTGCCCTTCTTCTGGCATCTTCAATTTCTTTATTAATCGCATTCTGAATAGCTCGATTTAACCGTGCTGATTCTTTCTGTTTTTTGGTTAACTCCTGACGCAGTTGTTTTTCCTGGCTGCTTAAACCACTTAAAACTTTAGATTTCTTATTCTTTTCGCTACCTAAGGTCTCCTTTTCTTTCTCCTGATCATTTAACAAACTTGTTTTTTCACGTTTATTATGATCAAGTTCTACGATTTTTTTATTCAAATCTTTTTGAGTCCCTTCAATGTATTGTGCCTGCTTTTTGCGATAAGTACTAAACTGCTGCAAGTATTTTAATCTTTTGTAAGCCTGGTTAAAATCCGCGGAAGCGAAAATAAACATAATCTTACTGTAGGAACTCTGATTGCGAAATGCAAACAAAACCATTGCCGCATATTCCTTTTTAAGTTGATTTAATTGCGATTGTAATGACTTTACCGTACTGGCATTGTCTGATATTTGATTGTTTAACAATCTAACCTCGGCATTGATTGTATTTATTTTTTCTTCGCGGAGACGTATTTGAGCAGTTAAGGTTTTTATCTGTTTTAAAGACAAGCGTTTATTACTTGAAGTTGTTTGTAAACTGCGGTTTAATATGGCTATTTCGCGGCTTAACGCATCTTTACGCCTTTTTAATTCTGAACTACTCTGAGCAAAAACCTGACCCGAAACACAAAAAATTACTAGAAATATTATAAACTTAACTAACCTCATTGGGGCAAATGTATCTAATTTTTAATCTATCACCGAAAACCTTTTCGGGACATTGAACGGAATATCGAAAATTGGATTGACCTCCACACGTGCATATTTCATATCGAGTTGTATATTTTTACGCATGGCAAGCGATTTCAGATTAACCGTTTGCGGTATTTCCTGACTTGAAAATAAAGCAAAATCTGTATAACCGATTTGCAGAGTCTGACCGGCACGAGCATCCCGTAAGGAAGTTTGAAGAACTTTATTATGATCATTTAGCTGCATGCTAAATGTTAAAGACCTGATCAGACCACTCAATTTGCTTTCTCTGCCGTTTACATTCAGATAGCTTGTATCAGAAAACTCTTTTATGGTATTTCCTACCAAAATGGACTGCAGCGTACCGAAATTTATCTGATCGCTGGCAAATTCATAAATATAACTGAAAGGCTTTTTGAGATAAGTATCCTCCAGCCTGTTCATAATTTTTATACTGTCGGGAGTAATTAATGCCCTTGCAACTTCAATTCCGGCAATAGCCGTAACAGAAACCCAAATAGCTTCATTTTTGCGTATCCGGATATTCATACTCACATCATTAACATCATTGTTAATGCTCAGATTTGCCCGGGAACGGATGGCGAGCGTATTGAAATCTGTCTGGCTTTTATTAATTGCGGCTAACTTTTCTGTTTTATTATAATTTGCCTTAACAGGGGAATTTTTAACAGTTTCTTTAACAACCTCTTTTTTGGCTTTACAACTCACCATTACGGATAAGAATAAAAGCACTAAAAGGTTAATCGATATATTTTTTCTCATTAATTTTCTGATCTAATTTTACGGAAGTCGATCCGGCTTTTTTGGCGTTTTGCCATTGCAAAACCGCTTTTTCTTTATCTCCGTTAAAAAACAAAATATCGCCATAATGCTCCAGCTGCACAGCACTTTCACCTTTATTGCTGCTCATCGCTTTTTCAATCCAGGTTAAAGCTTCCTTATATTTTTTTAAGCGAAACAGGATCCATGCATACGTATCTTCTGAAGATGCATTACCCGGATCGAGGTCTATTGACTTTTTAGACATTTTAGCCGCTTTCTCCAGGTTTTCACCTCTTAACGATAAATAATAGGCATAATTGTTTAGCGTATAACTATTATCAGGTTGTATAGTTAAGGCTTTTTCATAGGCCAGATCTGAATCTGTATATTTTTTTAAGGCATTATAAGAATCTCCCAAACCAGAATATATTTGAGCTAAAACTTCCTGATCTTCTGTTTCTAAAGCAGCCGCATTTTTTAAATAAGTTACTGCTTTTACATGATTTTGAGTTTGCGCATAAGCCACACTTGTAAATAAATATAAGGGAGCTTGATTAGGGAAAATTGACAGAGCTTCATTTCCGTCTTTTATCGCTTCTTCAAATTTACTTTCCGTGATATCTATGCGTACAACCTGTTCCCAGATCTGGTAAACCTGATCATTTAATTCCAATGCTCGTTTATAAGCGGCTTTTGCTTCCGGATATTTCTCTTCCTGATACAATACATCGCCATACATAGAAAATGCTTTGGGTTCGTCCGGATGATATTTTACGGTAAGAGCAGAAAGTTCATCGGCGTATCCACGTGCTTTGGGATCTGCAAACTGCGGGAAAAAAGACAATATGATCCGGACTTTATCATCAATATTCAAATTGGAATTGTTAAAAGCAGTTTTTAATTCTGCAAAGGCATCTTCTGGTCTTTGCATGGCTCTGTACTGATCTGCCAGGCTTAATCTGACCATAGAATTTGAAGGATCAGCTATCGTAGCTTTTTTAAGTGCAGCAACGGCTTGTTCTCTGCGACCGTCCTTTGTATAAATATCGGCCAGATTTAAATAATTGTTTAAATCATTTGGGTTAGAAATTATTAATTTCTCAAGCTCCGCTGCAGCTTTTTCCGGCTTGCCTTGTTGTACAAAAACGCGTTGTCTTGCAGTTGAGAGATCTTCTGAAAGACCAAAAATTTTCTCAATACTGTTATAAACAGCGGTGGCTTCATTCACCTTACTTTGCATTAAAAGCGCATTGGCCTTATCAAAATAGAGATCTTCATTTTCAGGCGAAAGCCTTATTAATTCATCAAATACCGGTACTAATTGAGCTAAATTCTGTGTTCGTTTATAAATATCAGCCAATAAAAACCAATACCATTTATTTTCCGGTTCAACCGTAACTGCATCTCGTATTAACCTTTCAGCTTCTGCCTCCTCATTACGGGCGTGGAAAATGTTTGCCAGTTCGTACATGGCAGCATCATTTCCGGGATCAATTTCTATAACCCGTTTAAAATTATCGCCTGCTACATCATAATTCTGAACAATTTTTTCATGTAATCCGGCAAAAAACAGTTCTTTCACCAAATTACTGTCTTTATCAGAAAGCACTTTACTTATCACAATATTAGCCACAGGTTTATTTCCCTTGTTTCGTTGTGCAAAACAAGTAAGGCTGAAAAGCCCGAAGAAGATTATTAAAACTGCGCTTTTTTTCATTTTACAATCCGGTATGACCATAACCGCCTGCTCCGCGAACGGTTTCTGATAAAAGTTCTACTTCATCCCAATTAACTTTTTCATGCCGGGCAATAATCATTTGCGCTATTCTGTCGCCATGGTTTATGGAAAAATCCGTTTCAGATAAGTTAATAAGTAACACTTTAATTTCTCCGCGATAATCTGCATCAATTGTTCCCGGAGAATTCAATATGCTTATACCATGTTTTAACGCTAAACCACTGCGTGGTCGTATTTGCGCTTCAAAACCTGCGGGTAATTCTATAGATAAACCCGTTGGAATTAAAATACGCTGCATCGGTTTTAAAACAACCGTTTCTGCCAGATCTGCACGAAGATCCATTCCGGCAGATAATTCTGTTTCGTACGCAGGCAAAGCATTTGCCGATTTATTGATGATTTTAATGACCATTATGATTTTAAAATTTGTTTTATTTCTTTCCGTTCAACAAATAAAGTTCCGGCGGCAAATAATATAAATAATATATTTCCGATTATCAGATCGCGGTTAAAAATACTGAATGAAATGTAAACGAAAATGACAGAAGCCAACAAATAAGCCAGATTTTTTTTGATTTTATATGGTATCGGGTAATTTTTCTGACCCATTAAATAGGATAGAATCATCATGGTTGCATAAGCTACCAAAGAGATCCAGGCGGAGGCTACATAACTATATTGCGGGATAAAAATAATATTCAAAACTACTGTTACTACTGCGGCAATTAAAGATATATATAAACCAAATCTCGTTTGATCTGAAAGTTTGTACCAGATGGATAAATTCATGTAAATGCCCAAACTAACATAGCCGAACAATAAAACAGGAACAATTTTCAAACCCGACCAATATAATGCCTGCTGAACTTTATCGCCACCTCCAATAAAGTATTTTAATATTTCAATATTCGCCGAAAGGCCAACAAAAATTAAAGAAACAGCAATTACAAACCAGGTCATTATTCTGGCGTAGGTTTCGCCTGCATTTTTATTCTTCGCATGGCTGAAGAAAAAAGGTTCGGCGCCAAGCCGGAAAGCCTGTACAAAAATACTCAGGAAAATGGCTAGTTTAGCGCAGGCTCCATAAATTCCCACTTCCGTTTCGCTAATATTTTCAGGCAAAAGCATCCCTAAAAATATTTTATCTACATTTTCATTGATGATGAATGAGATGTTAGCCACCAACACAGGCAGGCTGTAGATCATCATTTCGCGACTCATCTTCCAGTCGAATTTTGGCCGTAGCTGCATTAATTCCGGAATCAGGAAGATCAAGGTGCCAATACTGGCAATTAAATTGGATATAAATACATAGCCAACCCATTGCGGGCGATACCAGCCTGATAAAAATTCGGCGCCAAAACCATGTGTTTTTATCACGTAAGGAATAAAAAAAATAAACAGAAAATTGAAACCGATGAAGGTTAAAATATTCACAAATTTGATAATTCCATATTTAATTGGTCTGCCATCAGCCCGGATTTTGGCAAATGGAATTACAGCCAGCGCATCTACAATAAGTATAAATACAAAGTATTTTACATACGAGGCATAATCCGGGTTTATTTCTTTTCCCTGCTGCATCCAGGCAGCAATATCGTCTACAAAAAATATGGTAAAAAGCAGGAATAAAAGTGAAGTGGAAAGTATTGTTAAAAAGGTATTGTTATAAACTTTGTCTTTATCGGACTCATATTTATGCAGATACCTGAAAAAGGTAGTTTCCATACCAAACGCCAGAACAGCATTTAACATAGAAGCCCAGCTGTACATGTAGGTAAATATCCCGTAAACTTTAGTGGGATAAATCCGGGTAAACAGCGGAGTTAATACAAAATTAAGCAGTCGGGCAATAATGGTGCTGGCACCGTAAATAATTGTCTGACCTGCAAATTTTTTTATTGTGGACAATTTGGAGTTGTGTTTTTAGAGTTGAATTTTGTTAGTAATCAGGAAAGACTTTTCTTAACCTCGAAGTTGCGGAAATTTTTCAAAGAATCTTCGCTGGATTCAACATTTTCTACCACGGCTTTATCGGGTCCTTTATGGCAATATTCCAGAAAAAGATCCATTTCAAAATCATCAGCTTCAGCTTCAATATAAACTGATCCGTCTTTTTCATTTTGCACAAAGCCTTTTACACCCAACTGATTGGCTACAATTTTAGTAGTTGCCCTGTAAAAAACGCCATGTACTTTTCCGCTTACGCGAATATTAATATGCTTCATTTAAAACTATTGAAATTCAAGATTGCAAATTTGCTTCTTCACAGCTACAAACTCTTCCCATACTTCCTGCACAATTCTCGCCGCGGGTTTTATTTCTTTAATCATTGCTGCTGCCTGACCAATTTCCAATTCGCCTTCCACTAAATCACCTTCGAACATGCCACGTTTTGCTCTGCCTCTGCCCAATAAATTGATCAATTCTTCTCTATTTGCTCCTCTTGCTTCTGCTTGTTCTACCTGATTAAAAAATTCATTCTTAACCAATCGAACTGGAATTACAGATTTCATACTCAATTTGGTAGCTCCTTCGGTGGCATCAACAATTACATTTTTAAAATTTGCATGCGCTGATGATTCTTCTGAAGCTGCAAACAAAGATCCGATTTGCACTGCATCGGCACCTAAAGCCATCGCAGCAAGCATAGATTTACCACCTGCAATTCCACCAGCAGCTATCAGGGGAATGTTTACGCTTTCGCGGATCATTGGAATTAAACACATGGTGGTGGTTTCTTCTCTGCCGTTATGTCCGCCAGCTTCAAAACCTTCTGCAACTAGTGCATCCATACCGCAATCTTCTGCTTTTTTAGCAAATTTGATATTAGCAATCACATGCACCACAGTTATACCTTTTTGCTTTAAAAAATTGGTCCAGGTGGCCGGATTTCCTGCTGAAGTAAAAACTATTTTAACATCCTCTTCAACAATTATATCCATTATCTGATCGATATCCGGATATAACAAGGGAACATTTACACCAAACGGCTTCGATGTTGCTTTTTTACATTTCTGAATATGCTCACGTAAAACAGCCGGATACATAGAGCCGGCACCAATTAATCCAAGTCCGCCGGCATTAGACACGGCAGAAGCTAAACGCCAGCCACTGCACCAAACCATTCCGGCCTGAATTATTGGAAACTCAATATTAAATAATTTGCAAATTGGGTTCATTGCTGCAAAATAAGATTTTTGCCCAACTATATAAGTTTTTGAACCCTGGATTGAGCTGTTAGCTTCATTCCCTTTACTTCTGTGATGAGATTTAAACCGGGCTTTTTACCTTTTTCTATTGATCCAAACTGATTATCTATACCTAAAAATAATGCACCGTTTAATGTGGCCCATTTTACTAACTCAGCCAGCGTTAATGAAGAAAAGTTTCTAGATAATGTTTGCATTTCCGACAGAATATCAAGCTTATCATTTGATGCATAGCTATCTGTTCCAATAGTAATTTTGAAATCGTGGGCTGTAAACATCAATACTTTAGGAATTCTGCCTTCTATATACATATTAGCATTGGGGCAAAAACACCAGGAAACATGGCGGCCAAAACGACTTACAAAATATAAATCTTTTAAGCTTGTATAGGTATTATGAACCATCAGAAACTTCTGATCTTTTGGCAATAAAGGAATTACAGATTGCAGAGAGTTACGAGCCTGTGGCTTAAAATACTCCGAAGAAATATTCATCGATTCATAAAAATCAAGAAACTCCCCAGTTTTGTACCTGTAAAGTTTATTCTCTTCTTCAGTTTCCTGATTATGAATACTGAACAGATTGTCTTTATCGGCAACGTAATTTCTAAACAGCTTAAATAATTCTTTAGAAACGGAGTATGGCGCATGCGGCGTAACAGAAACACTTAAAGGATAGAATTCTTTTTTCAATTCAAGCCCTTTTTCAAAAGCTTCTTCCGCTTTCTCAGGCTCAAAAGCCATTACTTCCACGTACGTATGGTAATGAATTTTACTTTCCTGCTTAATTTTTTTAGAAGATATATTGTTTGCAATATCACCAACAGCTACAATTCCATTATCATACATTTCCTTGTCGGCTGCACGCATGGCATCTTCCACCACTTGTTCATCGGCATTTCTGGACTTTAAAACTGTTTTGACAAATTCAATCAGCTTTAAATCCTTAGCAATCTGTCCCTTTAAATGAGAAAGTTCAAGGTGGCAATGGGAGTTTATAAATCCGGGGACAATAACCCCGTCGTGTTTTTCAACCTCGTCAGTGTTACCGTCAAAATCTTCGGCTTGATAAATATTTATTACTTCCCCACTTTCGTCCACCGAGACAATTCCATTTTTAATGGGATCTCCGGTAACGGTAAAAATATATTCCGCTGAAAAATTTCTAATCATGCTTTTAATTAAGAATCAACTATTAAAAAAGAATTTATACTCATAATTTGTTGACCACGCTTCAAAGTTAGAATAAAATAAAGTTATATAATATGACATTCATATCAATTTAATCAATTAATTAGAACATTTGCTGTACATAACAATAAAATCTAATAGGTAACTTTGTCGCGATGAGCAATTTGAAAAAAACCGACATTCGGAGTTTGTCTCTTGATACGCTGAAAGAACATTTTTTAAAACTAGGTGAACCTTCATTCAGAGCTAAACAAGTTTACGAGTGGTTATGGTCTAAAGCATCTCTAAGTTTTGAAGAGATGAGTAATTTACCGAAATCTTTACGTGAAAAACTTAATGAAGGTTATTCAATAAACCACATTGTTGTTAATCAGTCTCAATTCAGTTCAGACAGAACGATTAAAAACACCTTTAGATTGTATGACGGTAATATTATTGAAGGAGTTTTAATTCCTGCAACGGAAAGAATGACGGCATGTGTAAGCTCGCAGGTTGGTTGCAGTTTGAGTTGCAAGTTTTGCGCTACCGGTTATATGGATCGCAAAAGAAACTTAAATGCGGATGAAATTTATGATCAGGTAGTATTGATTGATAAGCAATCTAAAGAAAATTACCAGATTCCGCTTACCAATATTGTATATATGGGTATGGGCGAGCCCTTACTTAATTATGCAAATGTGATGAAGTCTATTGAGCGCATTACCTCGCCTGACGGATTAAATATGGCAGCCAAAAGAATAACGGTTTCTACAGCCGGAATTGCCAAAATGATTAAAAAATTAGGTGACGATCAGGTGAGATTCAACCTTGCTTTATCTTTACATGCGGCAAACGATACCAAGCGAAATGAAATTATGCCCATTAATGAGCAAAATACATTGGAAGCTTTGGCTGATGCTTTGAAATATTTCTATTCGAAAACCAAAAATCCTGTTACGTATGAATATATTGTTTTTAATGACTTCAACGATGGTTTAGAAGATGCTGCTGAGCTTGCTAAATTTTGCCGTCACGTACCCTGCAAGGTGAATATCATAGAATACAATCCGATTTCATTTGCTGATTATAAAAATGCAGATGCTGATAAAATTGACGCTTTCGCGGATTATTTGAAAAAACAAGGTATTACCACCAATATCAGAAGAAGTCGTGGAAAAGATATAGATGCGGCCTGCGGACAATTAGCTGTAAAAGAGCCACAGTTATAATCACAATTTGTTTCGCATCGGCAAAAGCTAAAAGCAAATAGGTATATTAAAGCATGAATCAGCTTTCAGCTTATTTCCTGGATTTTGCCGCTTTATTTTTCCCGGAACTTTGTTCTGCCTGCGGAAAAAATTTATTCAGTAATGAAAAGGTGATCTGCACCAGTTGTATTTATCATTTACCTTATACCAATTTTCATCTCGATAAAGAAAACAGAGTTGCCCGGCAATTATGGGGACGCTTTCATTTTGAGCAGGCTTCTGCTTTTTTATATTTTCAGAAAGGAAATAAGGTGCAGAATATGATGCATCAGCTGAAGTATAATAACAGTCCTGAAACTGGTTTCCGTTTGGGACAATTATATGCAAATGAACTAAGTAATTCCAAAAACTGGGAGGTGCCGGATGCAATTATTCCGGTTCCATTACATCCTGATAAGAAAAAGAAAAGAAGCTATAACCAGAGCGAACACATTGCCAATGGAATGGCCAGTGTTTTAGAAGTCCCGGTATATGCCGCAAATTTATTGCGGGGAGCTGATACAGAAACCCAAACCAAAAAATCCAGATTTGCACGTTACGAAAATATGAAAGAGGCATTTAATATTTTTAATCCTGAAATGCTTTTTGATAAACATATTTTATTAGTTGATGATGTAATTACAACCGGAGCCACTTTAGAGGCTTGCAGTAACAAGTTATTATCAGTAAAAAATGTCCGCATCAGTATTTGCAGTATCGCTTTCGCCGATTGATAATTTTGGACATATTTGTAAAGATGCACCGTATATACATTTTACTTCTTTTCGCTATAATCTTAGCTTCCTGCCGCAAAGAGGAAAAAATAAATACAGACCCAAACGCCCGACTAAGCTTTTCTACAGATACCTTACTTTTTGATACCGTTTTTACAACTGTAGGCTCAACTACCCGAAAACTTAAAGTTTATAATAACAATAAAAGCGCTTTGCGCATACGCGAGATAAAACTTGCCGGAGGAAATACTTCTGAATTTAAAATTAACATAAATGGCCTGCCGGTTAGCAGTACAAATGATCTGGAAATAAGCGCTAAAGATTCAATTACAATTTTTGTAAAAGTCAATATCAATCCCAATTCTGCAAATTTGCCTTTTATTATAACCGATTCATTACTATTTGAAACCAACGGAAATAAGCAAAAAGTTAATCTGGCTGCCTACGGCGAAAATGCCAATTTTATAGATGCTGCTTCCCTCACGGGAAATGTAACCTGGGATAAAACATTGCCTTACGTCATTTACAACTCCGCTTTGGTGGAGCAAAATTCTATATTAACTATTGAACACGGAGCTCGCATTTTTTTCCACAATGATTCTAAACTCTATATCGCCGGAACGTTGAAAGTTAACGGAACTAATGCAGACTCTATAACTTTTAGCAGCGACAGACGGGAACCATTATACAGAGATGAACCGGGACAATGGGGAGGTTTACACTTTCTGCGCTCAAGCAAAAACAATATTGTGAGCAATGCCAGTATTCAGAATGCAACAATTGGGATACGGGTAGATTCTTTATCAGAAAATGCAAATCCGAAGCTGATTCTAAACAATTGCATAATAAAGAATATGGAAGTTAGTGCGCTGGCTTTATATAATGCAGACCTGAAAGCTTTTAATAACCTGATTTATAATTGCGGACAGTTTTTAGTTTACGCGGTTCTGGGTGGAAATTATGATTTTAAACAGAATACGATGGCAGGATTCAATTTTACTTTTGCAAGGCAAAATCCGGCACTTTACTTTTCTGATACCTATACCGCCGACAATTCCAGTCAGTCTGCGGCCTTGAATCTGAACTTAACCAATAATATAATCTGGGGAAATTTGGATAGTGAACTACTCCTTGAAAAGAAAGGAACTCTTGACTTTAACCCTCAAATCTTTAATAATCTGATAAAAACCACTAAAAGTGAATTTCAGATAAATGGAAATCTGATTAATACGGATCCGCGGTTTGTAACTCCCCGAAATGAAAATTACCACCTAACAGATCAAAGTCCCGCTTTAAATAAAGGCTTAAATCTTAGCACTGATTCTTATTCGATATTCTTAATTAAGGATATGGGAGGAAAAGTTAGAATATTTCCCTCAGAATTAGGATGTTATGAATTTAATTAGAGTATTTTAAAATAACTGAAACTATTTAACTCTAAGCTGTGTATAACATGGTGAGAGCGTTAATTTAGATGAAAGAGCTGGCAACCAAATTGGTTCCAGCTTTTTCTTTTTTAGAGCATTTTTGAGAGTAGGGTTTTCAATTTGTATTGAATCAGGCATCCATAAGCCTACCTTTCGGCTGGGGAACGGTTCTGCCTTTTATTTTAGCAGTTTCAATCCATTCCTCTAACTTGCTTATCTGGTACGAATTCGCTTTGCCCGATTTAGGCTGAATATTTATTATTTCCTCTAAAGTTTATCTAGTAAAATTTACGAAATATTGGTGAAAAAATCTATTGGAAAATTTATGCTTTGTCAGGAAATTTAATTCACAACCTTAAAAAATTAAAGTCCGAAATTAAAGTATATCAATTTTTCAGATACGACTGGATTTTATTATACAAATCCGCCGGGACAAAAGGCTTCATCACATAATCATTCATACCGCATTCGTATATTTTATCCATTTCTTTTGAAAGAATAGATGCCGTTAAGGCGATGATTGGTAAAGATCTGTAGTAGTCGCCGTTTAATTTTCTGATGGCTCTTGTGGCATCTAATCCGTTCATAACCGGCATGTTTAAATCCATTAAAACCATATCATAAGGCAGTATTTGCACTTTATTCAACGCATCTTCGCCATTCTCGGCAAAATCTACCTTAACACCCCATTTCCCTAAAACTTTACCTGCTAAAATCCGGTTCATCTCGTTATCATCAACAACAAGAATAGAAGAATTCAAATTGGCAGATTTGAATGCCTGTGATTGCTTTAACTGTATTCCATCAGCTCTGTCAAAATCAATTGTAAAACTAAAAGTAGTGCCTTTATTTAATTCGCTGCTTACAAATATATTAGAGTTATGGAGCTCAACTAATCTTTTGGTAATTGCCAGTCCCAATCCTGTTCCACCGTATTTACGGGCTGTGTCTTCGCTGGCTTGAGTATAGGAGTCAAAAATGTATTCGATCTTATTATCAGGAATACCTATTCCGGTATCTGCAATTTCAAATCGTACGCTAATAGTTTCTGCATTCTCTTTTACCAGATCCAGTTTTAATTTAATTTCGCCAACATCTGTAAATTTAACAGCATTGCCTATCAGGTTAATTAAAATCTGGTATAACCTGGTATTATCCCCCTTTACATAGGACGCAATCCGGTGATCAATCTCAGATTTAAGAATCACTCCTTTTTCTGCCGTTTTAAATTGCAGAGAATTGAGCGTTTGCGAAACAAGATCTTTCAGGTTTACATTGGTTTTCTCCAAAACCATGTTGCCTGTTTCTATTTTAGTAAAATCAAGAATATCATTAATCAGCGAAAGCAAATTCTGAGCAGAAAATCCCAGAATTTTAAGATTATCAATTTGCGCTTCTGTGGGATTATCGTCCATTAAGATATGCGTAATACCAATTACAGCATTTAATGGAGTACGTATTTCATGGCTCATCACCGAAAGAAAAGTTTCTTTAGCACGACTTAACTGCAAAGCTTCTTCACGGGTTTTGATCAATTCCGCTTCTGCCTGCTTACGCTCAGAAATATCGTTTATAATTTCAACCTGTCTGTCTATAGTACCATCTTCATTAAATGTTGGCGTATTTGAAATTGAGAGCCAAATAGGCGTTCCATCTTTTTTATAATTCAGTATTTCTATTTGGGATGATTCAAAACTTTCTGCTTTAGCTCTTGCCTGTTCAATCTCATTGAGGTCGGTTCCTTCACCGCTAAGTACATCTCCCGGACGTTTGCCTTTAAAATCATCAAATGAATAACCTGAAATTTTTTCAAATGCTTCATTAACCCAGTTTATTTTACCATCGCCATCGCTGATAACTACTCCATTTACGGTTTTGCTGGCAACTAAAGAAAGGAGGGTTAATTTTTCTTCCGCATTTTTCCTTTCGGTGATATCGACAACAATTTCAACCTGCCGTTCAATTTCTCCGGCTTCATTAAAAATTGGATTTGTGGATGTAAATATCCAGATTGGTGTACCATCTTTCTTGTAAACTAACAATTCCTGACTAAATGCTTTCCGGCTTTTTATATTTTCACGCGATCTTTTAAGCTCTTTTAAATTGGTTTCTTTTCCTTTGATTATATTTTCCAGATGCTTACCAAAAAGTTCATCCAGCTTATAGTCCAGAATATTTTCAAGAGCTTCATTTACCCAGGCAACTTCACCTTCAGCATTTCTGATGACTACACCTGTAGAAGCTTTACTAGCTACCAGAGAAAGCGTTTGCAAT
>JBBRCI010000008.1:0-52943 GCA_038204935.1 Sphingobacteriales bacterium
GCCATTTTGCAGAAATATCTGGACCTGATTAAAGAACATGTGCAAAGCATGGAAAATTTTTTCGAGGAAGAAAGCATCAACTCATTAAGTATGAAAAATCGGGTGATGCAAGCTTACATTGAGGAAGCGAATGAAAAACTAAGCTATTGCACAGATCAGGATGTTAAAGATGCATGCCTTTTAGCTTCTATTCAGGCAATTAATCATTTTAAAATTAGTACGTACGGAACCGCTGCTGCTTTTGCCAATACTCTTGGAATGGATAAACAGGCACACGTTTTTTACGAAGCCGAAATAAATGAAAAACAAATTGATGACCGTTTATCTCAACTAGCTGTACACGAAATAAATTCAAAGGCAAAAACCACTATTATTTTGCCAAAAGAAAATCAATGATGGTATCATTATATCACAATGAAGTTAGCATTCCTCTGGATGAAATAACTTTGAACGGGATTTTATTTATTCCCTTTAAGGTTAACGGAATAATTATTTTTTGTCTGGGAAGCGGAAGCAGCAGGTTTAGTAAACGAAACCAGGAAATTGCTTCTTATTTTCAGGAAAAAAACTTCGGCACGCTTCTGTTTGATTTGCTGACTTTAGAAGAAGATAAAAATTTTAAAAACAGGTTTAATATTGATCTATTAGCGGATCGGTTAGTTGGATCTACAAGATGGCTGCAGCATTTTCCGGCTGCAGATGAATGCTGTCTGGGATATTTTTCGGTAAGTACCGAAGCAGCAGCCGCAGTAAGTGCTTCAAACCAAATTCCGGAAATACAGGCACTGGTTATGCTTAACGGCAGACCAGAACTTGCTTCAAAAAATGAATTGAAAAATTTAAAAACACCAACGCTAATGATTGTGGGAAATTTGGATAAAAATAACCTGGATCTCAATACCCAAACTTTTCAAATGCTTGAAGGTGAAAAGGAATTACAGATTATAGAAGGTGCAAGTCATCTTTTCGAAGAAGATGGCAAACTTCAAATGGTGAAAGAATTATCCAGTAACTGGTTTTTAAAGCATCTTGATAGCATTCATGCTTAAACATGAAATTTATAATTTTATTTTTTTCTTTCTTTTCTGCGATATAAGGCCTTGTCTATCTCAACCACAAAAAACACCAAACTTGAAGCAATTGAAACGGCAACAAACTCATGTAACGATAAAGATTCTGTGTGAAATACCTTTTGCATAAAAGGCAGAAAGGTAACCAGTAGCTGCAGAATCAGTACCAGAGACACCGATAAGATAAGAGGAATATTACTCCAAAAACGTCTGCTTAGCATAGATTCTTTTTCTGAACGTATCGCCATTACATGCCCCATCTGACTAATGCAAAGAACATTAAATACGATTGTTTGCCAATGAAATCCATTTTTTATTGCCCAGCTTTGCATCATTAATGCTACACCAGCCATAAAAAAACCTACCCATAACATATGCGCTCCTCTCCTGTTAGAAAACACACTTTCATCCGGACTGCGGGGTGGCCTTTGCATAATATCCGATTCAGCTTTTTCAAAGGATAAGGAAATAGCGGGCAAACCGTCAGATACTAAATTTATCCACAAAATATGAATGGGCAAAAGAGCAATTGGCAATCCTAAAAATGGTCCCAGTAACAGAGTAATTAGCTCACTGGAATTTGTCGTCATCAGGTATTTTATAAACTTTAAAATATTGTCATAAATCCGCCGTCCCTCCCTGATGGCTTTAACAATAGTTGAAAAGTTATCGTCAAGTAAAATCAAATGTGCTGCTTCTTTAGAAACGTCCGTACCGGTAATTCCCATGGCGATGCCAATATTTGCTGTTTTTAAAGATGGGGCATCATTTACCCCATCGCCGGTCATAGCCACAAAATGACCTTTTTGCTGAAGCGTTTTAACAATTCTTAATTTTTGTTCTGGAGATACACGGGAATAAACTCTGATTTTTTCTATACGTTCTAAAAATTCCTCATTATTCAATACGGCTAATTCTTTACCGGTTATTTTTTGATCCTTGTCGGGATTAAAAATTCCTATACGAGTAGCTATTGTTTGTGCCGTTAAAGGATGATCGCCAGTAACCATAACCGGAATAATTCCTGCAGTTTTGCAATCTTTTACCGCTTCAAATACTTCTTCTCTGGGCGGATCGATCATACCGGTTAAGCCCAGAAATTTCAACTCTTTTTCATCATTTTCCGAATTCGGATTTTGGGGTAAAGAGTCCCAATTTTTATAGGCAAAGCCCAGAACCCGCAAACCTTTTTCAGCCATTAAATCAACTTTTTTCTGCAGCAATGGGATGTCAACATCTATACATCTGGCAAGCAAAATATCTGGAGCACCTTTTGTAAAAGAAATAATTTCATCATTTTGCTGATGAAAGGTGGTCATTAGTTTTCGATTTGCATCGAAAGCAATTTCAGCTAATCGTGGCAGGTTTTGACCTTCTAAACCATACTCATTTGCAAGTTCTGCTAAGGCTATTTCGGTACTGTCACCTTGTAAATTTCCATCAGGATCTGTATCAGAGTCATTATTAAAAGCCGCAGCCTTCATAAGTAAGTTGACCTTTTTATCAGATTTATCTGAAAGCAATTTTTCTCTGTTTAATAATTTATCATTCACAAAAACCTCTTCCACAAACATCTTATTTTTTGTAAGCGTTCCGGTTTTATCGGTGCAGATATAGGTTACCGATCCCAGGGTTTCTACCGCTGGAAGTTTTCTGACCAGAGTATTGGAGCGAATCATCCTTTTCGCGGCAAGCGCAAGCGAAATGGTTATTACAGCGGGCAAAGCCTCGGGTATGGCAGCAACAGCTAAAGAAATGCTTGTCAGCACCATTTGAGTCAGATTTTCTCCGCGTAACCAGGCAGCAACAAAAAATAAAATGCAAAGAAACAAAACGATCCCAGAAAGAATTTTTCCAAATGAGGCCATTCGCTTTTGAAGGGGAGTTTGCACTTCGTCCTGTTGAAGCAAGCGGGCAATTTTACCAAACTCGGTTTGCATTCCGGTAGCAACAACATAGCCTTCACCGCGACCATAAGTAACAAATGTGCCTTTGAAAGCCATATTTTTCTGATCGGCGGTTTGAACATCTTCAAAATCCAACCCACCTGTAACCTTATCTATGGCCTGAGATTCTCCGGTTAAAGCGGCTTCTTCAATTTTTAAATTATAGGATTCTGAAATACGAATGTCAGCCGGCACCATGTTTCCTGCTTCTAAAATCACCAGATCTCCGGGCACCAACTGAGTGGCGGGAATCCATTCATGCTGATCATTACGCAAAACTTTAGCCTGACTCACAGACATTTTCTTTAAAGCTTGCATAGCTTTTTCTGCTCTGTATTCTTGTAAAAAACCTACTAAAGCGTTAAAAAATACAATTAACAGAATAACGATTGTGTCGGTAACATCCCCTATAAAACCAGAAATTATTGCCGCGGCCAGTAAGATGAGGATCATTACATCTTTAAACTGAGCTAAGAATATTCCGGCAATTGACTTCTTTTTGCTTTCAGAAAGTTCGTTGGTACCATATTGCTGAATCCTGACCTGCACTTCATCAGAACTCAAACCCTTATCAGAGCTTTCTAACAAATTAATAACTTCCCTTATTTTCAGATGATGCCAGTTCATAATTCTCTATCCTAAATTGTACAAGGCCACTATCAACGATATATACAAAGCAATTAGAATGATTGCGTCTATTCCCAGAGCAAAGCGCTTACTACCCGAACTATAAAGTATTCCGATGCCGATAACGGACGTCATTACCAAGGTTACCAATCCGGTTAAAGCGTGACTTAAATCTGCATCAAATAATAAAGTTCCTTCGCTGTAAAGCAGATCATCAATACCTAAAATCAGCATATTAAAAATATTGCTGCCAAATAAATTACCTACAGCAATATCTATACTTCCAATTTTAACGGATGCAATAGCTACAACCAATTCCGGTAATGATGTTGTTATTCCTACTAAAAAGGTTCCTACAAAAGAATTGCTGAGACCGAATTCTGATGCAAGATTATTGGCAAAAAAAGGGAGTGCAACAGCTCCGGCTATAACGAACAATGAAAATGTGGCGTAGCGTTTCACAGCCTGCCTGAAGGTAAGATTTTGATATCTGGTCTGTAAAATTGGAGTTTGCAGCGAGTTATGAATTTTCTTCTCGTTTTTAAAAATGATTCTTATTGAAAAGATATACAGAATTATTAAAATAATAGAAAAAGATTTGAACCCACCAATTATTGGAAACTGATTACCGAAAACAATGGCAACGACGGCAAGTGTAATAAGAATGATGGAAATAAAACCCGCCAGAACATGGCTTTTTGTAACCACAGAAGAAATAGGCTTCTCCGGAACCAAAAAATCTAAAATAGCCAATATCAACAAGTTAAAGGCACAACTTCCCATTATGTCGCCAACCGCTATCTGGGGAACTTTTATAATTAGAATTGAACTGATTCCGTTAAAAAGTTCTGGTAGTGAGGTTACTGCAGCCATCATAATTAAGCCGAACCAAACTTTACCCATTCCAGATAACTCGGCTATAATATCACCGTAAATAGAAAGCCGCGATCCGCCGAAAATAATGAGAGACATACAAACAGCAAATCCGGAAACCGTAAACAGAATTTCCATCAAAAGATTTATTATTTATTATGAGCAATAAACAAGGGAACATCCAATTCTTTCTGTAAAATATCTGCCATACTTATTTTAAAAAACCGGGACATTTCGCTTCTGCGATAAGCTCCCAATACAAGCAGAACATTGTACGAATTCACTTTCAAATACTCCGGGATTTCCTTCTCGGCATTTCCATATTTAAATACAAATTCGGCAGCCGGAAAATGTCTTTCTATAAATTCTCTCATTAATATTGAATCCGGAAAATTGTTATTCAATTGCCCATCTTCTTTTACAGAAAAAACTTCTACCGGAATTCTTTTTAAATCTGAGAACAGATAACTGAACATTTTTAAAGCGTACAAGCATGAAGGCCTTCCATCATAAAGAAGTATAATTTTTTCAGGCTTGAGGAAATTATCCGGAACAATCAAAACAGGGCACTGCACATCTCCTAATAAATCTTTCATAAAATGAGTTGGAGAAGACTCTTTTTTAACGGTAAAGTTTTCATGCTCATTAATTAGCAGCAGGTCTGCAAACATACTTTCCAGTTTCAATTCCTGTAAAGCGATACTGGTATCCCGATGAATTGAAAAATCAATTGCTGCTTTGCGACAAACATCCTCAAAATACTGCACAGACCTGTCGCGTGTTTCCTTATCCTTCGCATCCAATTTTGATATCTCTTGCTCATAATTATTGTATGAAGTAATTACTTCATAAAGATTATAATTGCGATAAATAAACTCATCTAAAAATACACCAACTAAATGTGCGTTAGCCAGCCTGCTTAATTCTATTGCATACTGCAGCGTGCTTTCAGACATTTTATAACCATCAAAAACTGCTAAAAATTTTTTCATAGATATTTGAGATGAAGTTTATATAGGGGAATTTTGGAAATCAGAATTTGCCCCGGGAATAGTTGAAATTTTATTTGAAAGAATATCATTTAAAAGTAACACCCTTAAATATACAATTTATCAGGGTTTAACTGCTATTAATCTCATATAGCAACACTGACGGGTATTTTAAATATTTCTCTCCGGGTAGACAGGCGAATACATCACTGGTTTACATGGTTAATTTCATTTGGAGATCTCCCTTTAAGTTCCCAGCATTCTATATTTTTAAATGTGGTTATGGCAATATTTGTAAGAGCCTCTTTAGTTGCAAATGCCTGATGCGGTGTAATTAACACATTGGGCATATCAATTAACTTTAATAAAATTTTATCGTGCAGTTCAGTATCACTTAAATCTTTAAAGAAAATACCCTTTTCCCGTTCGTACACATCTGCACAATAAAACCTTAACTGACCACTTTCTAATCCCTCAATAATATCCAGAGTATTTACTATGGCCCCTCGACTTGTATTTATTAAAATAGCTTCCGGTTTCATCAAATTGATTATATTTTTATTGATCAGGTTGCGTGTGCTTTCATTCAAAATGGTATGCAAACTTATAATATTCGAATTTTTACACAAAGTTTCGAGATCTACATATTCCAAACCAAAATTTCTACTTAAGTTATGATTCTGAACAGGATCACAACCTAAAACGCGGCAGCCAAAACCATTCATAATCCGGACGAATACTTGTCCTATTTTACCTACCCCAATAACTCCAACAGTTTTATCATGCAAATCAAAACCAATTAATTTATCCAGTAAAAAATTATGTTTTTTAATTTGCCTTTCGGCGATAGAAATTTTTCGGTTGATATACAAAAGCATTGCTACTGCATGTTCTGCAATTGAATAAGGAGAATATTCCGGACTATTGGCAATTGTGATACCTAAGTCTGATGCTTTATTAATATCTATGTTATCATAACCTGCAGCCCGGGTTGTGATATATTTAATGCCGTAACTATGCAGCTTTTCTAAAACTTCAGCGGATGCATCATCAGCCGAAAAAATGCTTATCACATCAAAATCCTCAGCCTGGTATGCCGTGTCTTTATTTAATGAATCTTTTGTGTAGGAAATTTTTTCATGCTTTCCCTGGGCTGAAAACAGATAAGACTTTTCAAATTCCTTTAAACTGTAGATCAGAACTTTCATTGAACAGCAATTAAATTCAACAATTTGAAGTTTTAAAGAAATTAATGCCTGAACTACAATATACTTATTTTTTTTCTGATAGCAGACCTTCAGCCATATTGATGTTTTTAATTCCCTGTAACAGGGCGTCGGGATTAAAAGAAATACTGTCGATATGCGCATTGACCAAAAAGCTTGCAAAATCCGGAAAATCACTTGGAGCCTGGCCACAAAGCCCAATTTTGGCATTTGCTAACTTTGCCTTTTTAATCATATCTGATATCATCATCTGCGCAGCTTCATCCTGCTCGTTAAATAAATCGCTTACTATTACAGAGTCACGGTCTATTCCCAAAGTAAGTTGAGTGAGATCATTTGAGCCGATTGAAAAACCATCGAAAATTTCAGCAAATTTTTCTGCTAATAATACGTTAGATGGTATTTCTGCCATCATATAAATCTCGAGATCATTTATTCCCCGCTCAAGTCCAAATTCTTTCATTACGTTAATAACTTTCTGCCCTTCTGTTAATGTACGGCAAAATGGAACCATCACTTTCACATTATAAAATCCCATTTCAACACGAACTTTTGAAATGGCGTTACATTCTAGCTTAAAACCATCTTTATAACGTGAATTATAATACCTCGAAGCTCCTCTAAACCCAATCATCGGGTTTTCCTCAACTGGTTCAAAATCCTTTCCACCAATTAAATTTGCATATTCATTAGTTTTAAAATCACTCAACCTTACAATAACATCTTTAGGATAAAATGCTGCTGCTATGGTGGCAATTCCCTGAGCTAATTTGTCTATAAAATAATGCTGCTTATCGGGATAATGATGTGTTAACGTTTCTATTTGCTGTTTTACTTTCTCATCTTTCAAATTATTAAAATTAACCAAAGCCATTGGATGTATTTGAATATAGTGAGTTATTATAAACTCCATTCGCATTAACCCAACTCCATCATTTGGATAAAAAGAAAGTTTAAAGGCAGAATCCGGATCACCTGTAATCAGCATCACCTCTGTATTTTCAGGTTTTTTAATATTTGTAAAATCCAGATCTATTTCTTCAAACTCTAATTTTCCTTTATAAATAAATCCTGTCTTCCCTTCGCAGCATGATACGGTTATGATCTCTCCGTCTTCAATTTTATCTGTCGCATTTCCGCATCCAACAACTGCAGGTACACCCAGTTCTCTGGCAACAATTGAAGCATGACTTGTTCGGCCGCCTTTGTTTGTAATTATAGCTGCTGCGTTTTTTAATATCGGGTCCCAATCCGGACTTGTTAAATCTGTCACCAATATTTCGCCAGGCATTAATTTATCTGATTCTTCGGGTGAGTGCAATATTCTGGCTTTCCCAATGGCCAGCTTAGAACCAATTGCATTTCCACTTGCCAATACCTCGGTTTTATTAAAAATTTTATAATCCTTTTGTATCATTGGGTTTTTCCGGGACTGCACGGTTTCTGGCCGGGCTTGAATAATAAAGAGCTCATTAGTTTCGCCATCTTTGGCCCATTCAATATCCATTGGTTTTTGATAATGAGATTCTATCAACAATGCCCAATTTGCTATTTTTTCGATCTCCGGATCCGTTAAAACAAATTGTTCCTGCTTTTCAATGGATGTTTCAGTATTAATTAAAGGATTTTGATCATCATCACCATAAATCATCGTTTGGGATTTATCCCCTAATTTCTTTTGTATGATTGAGTTACAGCCTCTTTTTAAAGTTGGCTTAAATATCAAAAACTCATCCGGATTTACCGTGCCCTGAACAATATTTTCTCCTAAACCCCAAACTCCGCTAATGTGAATTACATCTTTAAATCCGGATTCAGGTTCTAATGTAAAACCAACTCCTGAACAAGCTTTATCTGAACGCACCATTTTTTGAACTCCCACCGAGAGATAAACTTTATGATGTTCAAAACAATTGTCTTCTCTATATTTTATGGCTCTGTCTGTGTACAAAGAAGCAAAGCATTTCTTGACTGCGTTTAGCAAAGCCATTTTTCCTCTAATATTCAGATAACTTTCATGCTGACCTGCAAAACTTGCCTCAGGAAGGTCTTCTGCAGTTGCACTGCTCCTAACTGCTACCGCGATTTCCTCACCCGAACCTAATTTTTTGTAAGCCGAATTAATTTCGTTTATTAATTCTTCCGGCAATTCAGAATTAAGAATAAGCTTTCTTGCGTACGATCCGATTTCTTTCAGATTTCTAAAATTTTCCTTATCAAGCTTTTTCATCAATTCTTCAAGTTCAATTTCAAGAGAATTGAATTTTAAAAAATTAATAAATGCAGTTGCTGTAGTAGCAAAACCGTCTGGAACCTTAATTCCTGTAGATTTTAACTTATTAAACATTTCTCCAAGAGAAGCATTTTTGCCACCCACTACCGAAACATCTGAAATACTTATTTCACTAAAATTTTTAATCAGGCTTTCCATACTCAAAAAATTATTTTTAAATATTCCAAAAATTTAAATAGGAGTTTAAACAAATCTAATTTAATATACATATTCAAAAACTGACCTTTATCAGCTTAGGAATTGATTTTTCTCATTAAAAAGTTCAGAGATTTAAGTTGACTTTCAACTCATTAAAAAAGAATTTAAGATAATTTAAGGCCGCTTTTTAAGGTAGAGTTTGACCTCATTCGGATTATTAGTTTAACTACTTCGTACCAGATAATCGAACTAAATCCGATTAGCAAACACTGACTTAATTGCATAAAGCTTAATTGTTCAAATTCAAAAAAAAATTTAAGGCATAATTAAATTTTCGGTAAAAAATTTATTATTCAAAAATTTATTTGGCAATCAGGATTCATGATTTCACCTTTACAATAAAAAATTTCACTTTTTTTTATTAAGTCTATCCGTTTAAAAAAGGTGTCAAAAACTTTTTAAAGTATATTTAATGACAGCTAATAATGCTGAGAAGTCTGTCAGCACTTAAATCCTATAATATTTTAGATTTTGTAGAAGAGCATAATTTTGAAGAACTTACCATTCTGGCATCTGCTATCTGCCAAAGTACAGTATCCTTAATCAGTCTTTTAGGCGAGGACAGACAGAGGTTTAAATCACGAAAAAGTTTAAATTCAAAGGAAAATCAGGCATTAAAAAGAGGACATTATTTGCATAATACCCGTTTCAATACTTTAAAAAATTAACTATTTCCAGGTATTCCAATTACTTGAACTTGCCCAGTTATCAGAACCTACGGCTCCTTTAAAAGATACTTTTGCAAAAAACGTGCTGTAATCCGGGTCATTAAAATCTGCTCCATTAGATGCAGGAGACTCCGCAGATACTGAAAGATCTGGTTTAGTGGCAGCATACACTGACTTTAAACCAAACTGATCCATTGACAGCACAATCATATTCTTATTTACTGCCGTCTTCTCAATTTCAGCAGAAGTCATTTCAGTGGCATACTTAGCAACTTCAGGGTCAGGAATAATATTGGTTCCTGTACCATCCACATCATATACAAATGTTCTTTCTGTAATATCTGCGTTTACCAGGTTAAATTTAAATTCCGAACCTGCATCGGCTAGTAAAATGGGTTTTGTTTTGCTGCACATCATTAAACCACCATTACTATAGCCGCCAATTATAGAATTTCTTATCAGGAAACGGGTGTTACGACGGATATATATTCCCTGACTTTGATCTGTCAGATCGGTGTCTATACCTTCTGGTCCAATAACTGTTAAATTCGAGATAACAGGACGGGTAAAGGGCATTGCACCGGAAGCATCTTTATCATTTAAGCTTTCCATTCCATTTGCTCGGATTGCATATGGTGATTTTGCCATTCTATAAGAAATCAAGAACTGCAATTTACCTGTATAACCCCGATCGAAATCGAAATTATCATCCCCATTATTATAAGCAATTAAGTATTTACCATTAACGGTTCCGCCAACAAACTGGAAACCATCATCGCGGCTGTCACTTACCAAAACATGATCCAGAGTAGTGGCCGAACCAACTCCTTCCAGACTTAAGCCTGAAGCCATATCCAGTTCCCATTCTACTTCATTCAGTGGGTTTAAACCTCCCGCATATTCAATTCTCAAATAGCTTAACGAACCTGAATTATCTTCTGCAACAGTGCCTCCAAATTCAGTATCTGCAGATTCTGCAATACCTTTAATGTGGGCATTTACATAATTTGTTGGTGCATTACCTAAAATTATAATACCAATCCAGTCGCCGGGAGCTTTTGTTGCAGCCGCTGATGTAAAAATTACCGGAGCATCTGCAGTACCATTTATTACTAGCTTAGATCCCTTAGTAATAATTAAAGCAGACATTGCTGATGCCTCTGTTGCATTCTGAACTTTAATGGTTACTCCTGCCGGAATAGTTAATGTCGCATTTGATTTTACAAAAACCTTTCCCTGAAGTGTATATGCTGTTTGAGGGTCAAGAGTGATATCTGAAGTAATATTTCCATTAATTACTTCTGTTTTTTGGGGAGTTTCAGGTATTATATCCTGAGTCTTATCTTTTTTACATGAAAAAAGAATAGTTAAGCCTGAAAATAGGCTTAAATAGATAAATGTATTTTTCATACAGGTTTTTAAAAATAGGTGTTGGTTTATAAACGCAATTAGTACTGTTTAAGTTTATACAGTACAAACACAATTTATTTCACGCTTTTTCTCACTTTTAAAACCCATTTAATTATTAAGAGGATTTGTTTTAAGGTTGATTACACAAATTGCATATAAAGAAATACAATTATTAATCCAGACTGGAGGCTGCCACTTTCATATGTTCTCTTCTGCTTTGCTGATCATTCTGATCTTTTATTTTACGTTCAAGTAATGAAACTTGTTCTTCCAGTAATCTTATCAGATCATTCTGTTTCTGAATGAATACCTCATTCTTCTCTACACGCTCAAAAAGATATGTCGTTAGTGTTTTCATCTCGTATTTTGTGTGGCATACGAACTGACAACTATTAAGTTACAATCTGCTGACAAGGAGTGAAAGGCGACTCTAATCCTGAAATTACTATACCGAAATATTTAAATGATTAGCGAAATAACTTGTAATTTGGATTAATAATCTACTTTAAATCACAATAAAATTACTTCACAAGAGAATTAAAAATTTTATAGTAAATAATAATTTTTAATAATTTCTTAGTTACAATTCATATTCAGGTATTTTCCACATTTAAAAAGATAAATGCGCATATCCTTTTAGCTGATAGGTAGTGATGCTTGTTAAAAAAGAGGTGGCCACTTCTACTTCTTTTAGAACAGAATCGACAGGTATTTTTCTTCCTATTAATGACTGACCGCAAACAATTAACTTTACATGGGCAGCTTTCAACTCTTCAATAATTTTACGGTTAGGATTATCAACCATATATTTTTTATAGTATGCTTCATCATTCATTACCACATCACTGGCTTTTCCATGAAATATGACAACTACATTTAAATGATTGGCCGGAACTCCACCAACAGCATGAAGATTTATCATTCTGGCAACATTGTTTAACCACTCATTAAGCTCCTGATTGTTTTCCGCTGGAGTTTTGATTTCAACGGCAATATTGTAAATTATAGACGAATCCGGTTTAACCGTAGCTTCATTAATAGCATAAATGCCTCCATAATTTTTTATTATTGGGAAAAGCTGTTTTTGTGCGTTTGCATTATAAGCCATCAGAAATAAAGCTAAAATAGAAAGAGTAGTTTTTAATAATTTAATCATGGGTTTGGGGATAATTTTAAGCGAAAAATATAAAGAAATATCTAAACTGGAATTTTATAATTTACAAGAAAACAAACTTATTAAAATTGAGGACAAATAAATCAAGATATGATATGAATAAAGATTATTGGGATTTAAGATATCATGAACAAAATACCGGTTGGGATATCAACCAGGTATCTCCTCCTTTAAAAGAGTATATCGATAAAATTGAGGATAAGAAACGTAAAATTCTGATCCCGGGTTGCGGGAACGCATATGAGGCGAAATACCTCCTCGAAAACGGATTTAATAACGTTAGTGTCCTTGATATTTCATCGGTACTTGTAAATGAATTAAGAGATAAATTTAAAGGTCGCCCTATAAAAATTATAGAAGAAAACTTTTTCGACCATGAAGAAAAATATGACCTGATTCTTGAACAAACTTTCTTCTGTGCTATCACTCCTGATATGCGGGAAAGCTATGTTAAAAAAGCATATCAGTTATTAAATAATTCTGGTTGTATTGCGGGTTTACTTTTTAATATTCAATTTACAAAAGCCGGACCTCCATTTGGGGGAAACAAAGAAGAATACCTCAAACTGTTCAGTCCATACTTTACTATCAATAAATTAGAAACCAGTACAAATTCAATAGATCCACGACAAGGAAATGAATTATTTTTTGAATTCTGTAAAACGGATAAAGATTAAAATTAAAACAAAGAAATTTTGATACTGTTTAAATATTAAAACCGTGTATATGGAAGCTCAAACTCAAAAGCCAAATTCCTTTAAGGAGCTTATTAATAGCGATAAACCAGTTCTTGTAGATTTTTCTGCAGAATGGTGTGGGCCATGTAAAGTAATGGCCCCGATTTTAAACCAGGTTAAAAATTCAATTGGCAACAAAGCAACTATAATTAAAATAGATGTAGACAAAAATCCGAAAGCTTCCGCTGCCTATAAAATTTCCGGAGTACCAACTCTTATACTTTTTAAAAACGGTGAAATTAAATGGCGTCAATCCGGAGTCATTCAGGCAAATCAGCTGGAGAAAATCATTGAACAATATTCATAAAAAAAAGATGGAATTCAGCTCTTTTAATTTTAATGAGGAAGGTAATCACAAAAACAGATTCCATTTCTAATCTTTCTAGTCCAAATCAAAAAACTTAACGTTTTTACCGGAACCGCAAGCTGCGGAAAATCATCCTGAGGTTTGATGAAAATCCCAAATATTTTCGAAGTAAAGTAGTGTAACTATACTGAGAGCTATCATAATCCAGAAAAATACCAGGACCAGAGCCTCTGAAGTAATTCAAACATTATATATATATATATATATATTTATTTGAGTTTAGTTTATAATGGCCATTCGCTTATCCCACCTTGTAAATTATTGGTTTTGAATCCATGACCTTCGAGCAATGAACATGTTTTTCCACTCCGGTTTCCGCTTCTGCAAAAAATGAAATATTCTTTGCTTTTATCTAGTTTCAAAACTTTTGATTCAAAATCTGAATCGTAATAATCTATATTTTCAGCATCGTTAATGCTTCCGCCAGCATACTCTTCAGGAGTTCTGACATCCATTAAAACTGCATTTTCCGATTTTTGATAAGCCTCTTTAAAAGATTTACCATTTTTATCAAAATCATTTTGTTGTGCTGAGCTTTCCATAATTTGCCGTTTTATTTTTTTGATATTTAATCAACCTTTTGTTTTTGTATTGCTCTTCTTAAAATCTTCAATCGGTTTAAACGGTCCAAATTTGTGCTGTTTTTCAGAAAACTTATCCGAATATGGACCAAATGGATGATCAACAGGTTTTGCTTTTATATCTGGCCAGTCTGCACTTAAATCTTTTTTCGGGCGATCCATTGAATTAACAAATGCGGCTATATCCCAAGCTTCCTCATCTGTTAACTGTGGATTTTTATAAGTGGAACCTAATGGCATATTGGCTTTAATATAACCGGCCATACTGGAAAGTCTGAAAAGTCCGGCACCTATATTATAACTGTTTTTCCCCCATAAAGGCGGATATGTATAACTCATCTCATCCGGGTTTTTTAAACCCGAACCATCAGCTCCGTGGCATGACTGGCATTTTTGAAGGTACAAGGTCTTGCCGCTTTCGGGATTTGCCTCGCGATTTAAATAAGCCAGTTTATAAATGCCTACTCCTGCGGGCTTTTCGTCTTTGGGTACATCTTTACCAAGCCAGTTTAGGTAAGCAACAATAGCTTTCATTTCTTTGCTATTATCTGTTAACGCTTTTCCATTTAAGCTTCTTTCAAAACAATCATTCACACGTTTTGGAATTCCTTCAACCATTCCGGAACGCCCTCTCAATTTTGGAAAGGTTGAACTTACTGCAGAATAATTATTTCCAAAAGGAACTGTACCCGCAGATAAATGACAATTCTGACAATTCATTCCATTAGAAATATGTGCAACCGAGCCTTTGGGTCCTAAATATTTAGAAGTATTGGCAATTAAGTCCCGTCCGTATAAAATTTCTTCTTTTTCGCTACCGGGACGAAGTTCATTTGTATCCGGAGCCATCCACATTTCTCCTTTGGCAATGGGAGGAATAGCTGATGTTTCTATTTGAGTAGTTTCTGTTGATGCTGTGGTTTCAGGCACAGATTGCTGTTGACTATCCTCTCCTGATGAGAATCTGTAATTCCCTGCCAGAGAGATGACCATAAAAAGTAAAATCATTAATAAAAATAAACCGGCAACAAGCATTAATTGATTAATAAGGTTTGCCAGAATTTTTTTCAGATCTTTTTCTTTGATTTCCATCTCTGATATTTTTTAGAAAAACAACTCTTTTGATATTATAAAAATACCCATTCCTAAAACAAACCAACCAAAAGATTTTTTTAAACCATCTGCAGAAATTTTATTTGCCATCAGGCTTCCTATAAAAATTCCGATAATGGCTAATCCGGTAACGGGTAATAATATAGTCCAGTTAATTACCGAATTGGAAAGATCTCCGGTGAAGCCAATCAATGAGTTTGTGGCTATAATTAATAACGAAGTTCCAATTGCTTTTTTTACTTCTAATCCGGCGAAAAATATAAGTGAAGGTATAATAATAAATCCACCACCCGCACCTAATAATCCGGAAATAATGCCTACCAAAACTCCCTGGATAATTAATTTTAAATTGCTTTGAACAACCTCTTCTTTTGTTTCCACTTTTGGGCGGAGCATAGCAATTGCGGCTACAATCATCAGAATTGAAAATAAAATCAGAGTAAGCGTACCTTTATGCATAGAAAAATCTCCGATTTTAAAGATCACCTCAGGCAACAATGGAATTAAGAATTTTCTGAAAATATAAACCGTAATTAAAGAAGGAAGCCCGAAGATGAAGGCCACTTTAAAATCAACCTGATCTTTTTGCCATTTCTGAAAAACTCCAACAGCACTGGATGCTCCTACCACAAATAACGAATAAGCTGTGGCCATCATTGGGTCAACTCCAAATAAATAAACTAAAACCGGGACCGTTAATATGGAACCTCCTCCTCCAATTAAGCCTAATGATATTCCGATAAGTGATGACGCCAGATAACCTATAATTTCCATTTATTTTATATTTATACAAAGATTAATATTGCAGCTTTTGTAAATGGTGACAATTGTCACCAAGCCACATTCTTGCATAAAAAAAGAGCCTTAAGCTCTTTAATTTTTTAATAGTTCGTTCATAAATTCTACCATTTCTGGTGAATCATAACTCGCCATACCGGCATGATGATAAACTATTCTTCCGCTTTTATCAATAATCAATGTGGTTGGAAGATTTATGTTGAAAATTTCTCTGGGAATGCTTGAAGCTGCTGCAAATACCGGAAGCTGGTAATCATGTTTTTTCATATATTTTTCTGATGCTTCCAGTTTGCTATCTACATCAACCATTATAAAAACGACATCTTTATTTTTAGTTTGCTCATATAATGATTTTATAGAAGGCATTTCTGCACGACAAGGAGGACACCAGGTTGCCCAAAAATTCATAAAAACTACTTTCCCTTTTTGTTCATCCAGATTTATTACGGTTCCACTATTATTTACAAAACTCATCCCTTTTGGAATCATTCTAATGCTTTCATCGCTGATTTTGGTTTCGGGAATAGATGCTTTATATAATCCTGTTTTTATTAACCCTTTTATAAAGTAGGTTTTAGCATCTGCGTTGAGAAAAATAATTGCGAAAAGAATAATCGCCAGTATCATTCCTATATTATTTTTAATTTTACTACCTATATTCATAATCAATAATTTGCCTAAAGAACAAATTTACAGTCAATTTTAAAGTTTTATGGTGATGAAAGTCACAGAAAACTATCTGAGCCATTCCATATAACTTCGGTGTAGTTTTATCCAGCCTTTTTGTTCCATTTTTTTCAATAATCTTGATATTACCTCCCGGGAGGAATTCAAATCATTTGCTATATCCTGATGTGTTAATTTAAGTTCCTTAGAACTAAGTTCTTTCACTTGCTTTTGCAGATAATAAAGTAATCGTTCATCCATAGATTTAAAAACTATCTGATCTATGGTGGTTAATAATTCCTCAAATCTTTCCCGGTAGGTTTCTAAAACGAAATAATACCATGTTTTATATTCACGCATTAATTTGTCCATCAGAAAAAGCGGAATTAAAATTACCGTAGTTTCCTCCATAGTTCGGGCCGTAATCTGGCTGGTTTCATTTTTAGCAGCGCAAATCATAGATAATGCGCAGGCACTTCCCGGATCCAGATAATACATAAAAAACTCACCATCCTCCTCTCCCTCTCGGTATAATTTTACCCGACCATTTACAATTAAAACGCTCGATTTAAAATATTGACCGGTTTCCATTAGCAGTTCTCCTGCCGGAACGGTCTTTACTAAACTGTTTTCAGCAATGATTTTTTTAAGCTCCGGTTCAAATTGAGGATAATATTCGTCGAGGTACTTTTCTATACTTGGATCCATTGAGAATGATTTGGCGAAAATCAAAAATCAGGTTTATTTGCCAAAAACTACAACAAATAGATTATTAAGAATTCTTTTTAATTGCTTCCGTGATAATATCCAATTCATCAGCATTTAATGGCTGACCGGAAACTTCCCATCCGGCTTGACCGTTTTCTTTGAGCAAACTAATTTCCCGTCCGTAACTCATCAATTTAAATGTGGGAGTGTCTTGATTAAACACCGGTACTATCAAAAAACTTTCATCTTTCCCGGCTAATTGCATATTTATTTTAAAACTTTCCATCATCAATTCTATTTGCTCAATAACAATATACTTTCACCTGTGTTTTAAAGTTCAAACACATCAAACTTCAAATCTGTTATAAATAGGTTTTAGCCATTAATTCATTAATCATGAAAATTTTATTTTCAATATTCATTATAATTTTAATAAGTGCTTGCACAGAACCAGCACAGAAGTTTGGAAATGTAGAAAAAGGAATGAGTATGCAGGAGGTATTTTTAAACTCGGGCGAGCCAAGTGAAAAGAATAAATTAGGTAAGCTTGAATTGTGGGTTTATAAAGAAGCCGACAGAACAGTAATATTCCAAAATGACAGCGTTCTAACGATTATAACTTCTGCTGAAGCCAGAGCAGACTCTATAGAAATGGCAGTTAAAAAAGCAGGCAAAGATTTGAAAAAAGAAATAATAAAGACCGGTGAAAAAATTGACAGCCTGGGAGAAGATTTAAAAGAAACTTTCTCTAAAGATTCTACGGAAATACATAAATAATATGAGCATAGAAAGTATTAATCCGGCAAGCGGAAAACAGATCAGGAAATATAAAGAGTTTTCTCAAACACAAATTGACAACAAAATAGATCAAACTCATAAAGCATGGATAAGCTGGCGTGAAAAATCTTTTCAAGACCGATCAATTTGTATGGTTAAAGCAGGAAAAGTTCTTCGCGACCGCAAAAATGAACTTGCTCGTTTAATGGCTTTAGAAATGGGAAAACCACTAGCAGGCGGAATTTCTGAAGTTGAAAAGTGTGCCGATGTTTGTGATTATTATGCTAAAAATGCAGCAGAGTTTTTAAAAAATGAACTTGTGAAAACTGATGCTTCTAAAAGCTTTATCACCTATAATCCTATGGGTGTAGTTTTGGCGGTAATGCCCTGGAATTTTCCTTTCTGGCAGGTTTTTCGTTTTCTGGCTCCCGGATTAATGGCAGGCAATTGTGGTTTGCTAAAACACGCATCAAACGTTCCAGGTTGCGCTTTGGCTATTGAAAGTATTATGAAAGAATCGGGCTTTCCAAAACACGTTTTTCAAACTTTATTGGTGGAATCTGATAAGATTAGCGGTATACTTGAAAATGATAAAATCAAAGCTGTAACTCTTACCGGAAGTATTGCTGCAGGGAAAAAAGTAGCAGAAAAAGCGGGCTCATTATTAAAAAAATCTGTGTTAGAACTGGGCGGCAGCGATCCATATTTAATTCTGGAAGATGCCGATCTGGAACTTGCTGCGGAAACCTGTGTAAATAGTCGTTTAATAAACAGCGGACAAAGTTGTATTGCAGCCAAGCGATTTATAGTAGTTAAGAAAATTGAAAAAGAATTTTTGAAACTGTTTACACAGAAAATGGCTGCTAAAAAAATGGGCGATCCATTAGAAAATGGAACAGATATCGGCCCTCAGGCCAGACAGGATTTACGGGACGAGCTTCACGAACAGGTTAAAAAAAGCATTTCCCAGGGAGCCAAATGTATTTTAGGAGGCAAAATCCCGGAAGGTGAAAACGCATATTACCCGGCCACAATTTTAACAAACATAAAAAAAGGAATGGTGGCTTATCAGGAAGAACTTTTCGGTCCGGTAGCTTCAATAATTTCGGCTAAAGACGAGAGTCAAGCTATTGAAATTGCAAACGATACAAGCTTTGGATTGGGAGCTGCTGTTTTTAGCAAAGATTTAAAACGAGCAGAAGAAATTGCTTCCAAGCAATTACAGGCTGGATCTTGTTTTGTAAATTCTTTCGTTAAATCAGATCCACGTTTGCCTTTCGGCGGAATTAAACAATCTGGTTACGGGCGTGAATTGGGGTATTTCGGAATTAAAGAGTTTGTAAATATCAAAACAGTTTACATTAAATAATACCGAGCAGGGTTTTAACCGCCCAACCCAGCAATACAGAAGCTGAAAAACTCATTAATGTTCCAATAAGCACGTATTCTGTTTTCTTCTGTGTGTTTTCTTTATCGCTAAAGCGGAGAATTGATTTGGCGGCAATCAGCAAACCAACGGCTGTATATTGATCAATAAGAATAAAAGTCAAAATTAGAAACCGTTCAAAAAGTCCGATCCATAATCCGGCTTTTTCTAAACCTTCTGCGTTTACGGCCGATTCATTACGCCATTTTTCTGTTGCTATTCCAATTACAATCCCTAATGGCCAGGTAACTATTAAAAAAGCGCTGATAACAATTAAAAACTGACTGCTTGAATAGATGGAATATAAAATTTCTGTAGCGTTGTTCCATCTATCAAAAATACTGAGCCACAAAATAATCAGTACCACTACATGCAAAAACTGGTCTACAACAAAATATTTCAGTTTATCCGGGCGATATGATTTCCAAAGATCAATAGCAAAATGAGTAATTAAGATTATAACCGGAATCCAAATATTACTCCACAATCCGGCAAATAACCAGGCGAAAATTGCGGTGATGAGAACATGCAGATATAGTTTCTGCGAGCGATACTTATTAATTTTCCGGTCTGCAACCCATGATGATGGCTGTAACACAAAATCTGTTAATAAATGTGCTATTATCAATCTCAACAAAACACTAATTTCTTCTGTCAGCATTATTCTTTATCAATTAAGATTGAAATATAGCGAATCACTTTTTCAATTTCTTTCCATTTTGATAAGCGAATCCGGTTATTTATTGCCGATTGGACAATATTAAGCTCATCTGCCATTTGCTGCTGCGTTTTGCCTTCCAAAAGTTTATAAATTACTTCTGCCTGGCTTATGGTCCAACCCGAAATTAAAATATCAGCAAGCATTAAAATAATTCGCAGTTGTTCGTTCATTTTTTCGCCCGGTGTGGCTATGCGCAAATATTCTTCCGGCTCCATGGCGTCAAAATTTCTTCCTGATAAATGAAAAGCTTCCCCGTCAGAGTCGAGAACACTTTTTCCCATGTAAGTTATTTCTCCTATTCCTATTGCCATTCGGGCGTCCAGCATTTTTTTACCGGAAGGCGATTGCATTTTAAACCAGCAACGCAACTGTACGGCATGCATCAGCGCTTTCTCCGTATTTTCAAATAACAGCTGAAAACTATCTCCACGGAAGATCATAGCCCTTCCTTTTTTATCTACCCAAGAATTGATCAATTCCTGAGTTTGTTTTATAAGAATTTCCCTTTTTTTTGTTGGGATGCTTGTAAAACCCTCTATGTCGCCTGTAATAACTACAAATTTTTCCATTACAAAACCAAGTTATCTATTTAAAACCAGATAATCAATAAATATCTATTATATGATAGATAATTAGCCAATATCTATTATATGATAGATAATCAATTACTATCTATTATATAGTAGATAATAAACAATTATCTATCATAGAGCAGATAATTATATTTTGAAACAAATTTGGAAAACAACAAATCATCATCGTATATTTACGATATACAATTTAAGAAAATGGCAATTAATAAAAAAGAAGAATTTACTTCAGAAGATCAGCAACTGGCAGAGTTTGCCAAAGCAATTGCACATCCCGCAAGGATAGCCATATTAAAAGTTCTTGCCGAAAAAAAATCATGTATATGCGGAGAAATAGTAGAAATTCTACCGTTGGCACAATCAACAGTTTCGCAACATTTAAAAGAACTTAAAAATGCCGGGCTTATAAAAGGAGCTATCTCCGGTCCTTCCTCTTGCTATTGCCTTAATCAGGAAGCATTTAACAAATTTGAAAACGCAATTAAAAACATATTCAGCCAGGTTAGTAATAGTACAACGGACTGCTGTTAAATTAAACTAGAAAATTATGAAAACACAAACTTTTCCCCGCATGCATGTGAGCTTATATGTAAGCAGCATTGCAGAAACCGTTAAATTTTACACTTCATTTTTTGGAGTAGAAGCAAGTAAAGTACGACCAGGTTATGCCAAATTTATTTTAGATAAGCCATCGCTGATTATTTCATTTGTTGAAAATAAAGATCGCGTACAGCAGAACTTTGGTCATCTGGGATTTCAGGTGGAAACCCTTGAAGAACTGGAAACACAATTAGCCAATGCCAAAAAATACAATCTGGTAAACCGGGAAGAAATTGGAACGAATTGCTGTTATGCCATACAGGATAAATTTTGGGTAAACGATCCGGACGGCATTCAGTGGGAAGTTTATTACTTCCACGAAGATGCGGAATTCAATGATCCTCATTTTGAAAAAAACGAAGCTGAGGCATGCTGTATGCCTCAAATAAAATTAAATGTAATTCCTGCAGCAGCAGAACCTAAAGCTTGCTGCTAATTCTAAATCAGTAATCTATGGAAATATCAGCATTACTGCCAAAACACTGGCCTGCAGTAAAAGAAATTTACGAAGAAGGTATTGCAACTGGAATAGCTACACTTGAAACTAAAGCACCCGAATGGGAAACATGGGACAAAGCACATTTAACCCATAGTCGTTTTGTAGCCGAAGAAAATGGAGAAATTCTAGGATGGGCTGCTTTAACAGCTGTTTCCGGAAGATGTGTTTACGCGGGTGTGGCCGAAGTAAGTATTTATATTTCTGCCAAAGCACGCGGCAAAGGACTGGGGAAGTTATTGCTGGAAAAATTGATCAGCGAAAGCGAAAAGCAGAATTTATGGACCTTGCAGGCCGGCGTTTTTAAAGAAAATACGGCTAGTATTGCACTCCATGAAAAATGCGGTTTCAGAACAATTGGCTACCGCGAAAAGATTGGAAAATTGCATAACAACTGGAAAGATGTTGTGATGCTAGAACGAAGAAGCAAATTGGTAGGTAACGATTAATGAAAAAATATTTAGCCGAATTTTTAGGAACTTTTGCACTCGTTTTTTGCGGAACTGGAGCTATAGTAATTAATCAAGAAAGTGCCGGAGCAGTAACGCATGTAGGCATTGCCATCACTTTTGGATTAATTGTGATGGCGATGATCTATACATTTGGCGACGTTTCAGGAGCGCATTTAAACCCTGCGGTCAGCATCGCTTTTGCTTTTGCTGGTAAATTCGAATGGAAACAACTTGCGCAATATATTGCCAGTCAATCTGCAGGCGGCATTTTAGCAAGCCTTACATTACACCTGATGTTTCCGGCAAACAATTTACTGGGAGGAACTTATCCTGCCGGTTCAGATTTGCAATCGGGGATACTTGAATATATACTCACCTTTTTCCTGATGCTGGTAATTATGCAGGTTGCTACCGGATCAAAAGAAAAAGGCATGATGGCCGGAATGGCAATCGGTTCTGTAGTTTTACTGGAAGCCATGTTTGCCGGACCGATAAGCGGCGCATCTATGAATCCGGTCAGATCAATCGCTCCCGCCTTGATATCTGGAACATTTAGCAGCCAATGGGTTTATTTGCTTTTCCCGGTTTTGGGTTCCGTATCAGCAGTAGCTTGCTGGAAAATTTTGAAAGATTAAGAATGAAAAAGAAATTACTATTCGTTTGCATAGAAAATTCAAACCGAAGCCAAATGGCCCAGGCATTTGCAAAAATTTATGGTGGCGATGAAATTGAAGCATATAGTGCCGGTTCTAAACCTTCCGGGATAATTAATCCGAAAGCTATTGCGGCTATGCAGGAATTGAATTACGATTTAAGTAAGCATGATTCCAAATCACTCAATGAAATTCCGGAAATAGAATACGATCAGGTTGTGACGATGGGTTGCGGAGATTCATGCCCATGGGTCGCAGCAAAAAATCGCGAAGACTGGCAAATACCTGATCCCAGAAATATGGAGCTAGCAGAATTCAATCAGGTTCGTGATCTGATTAGAGAGAAAGTAATTGAATTATTAAAAGACTAGTATCAGTAAGGAGTAATATTGAAGAATAATGCGATTCATATAAATCCGAAAGGTTTATATTAGTCGTAAATATTCTAAATCATATATGAAAACATATTACGATCCTGCAGATCTTAAAAAGTTTGGAAACATCAGTGAGTTCCAGCCGGAGTTAGCGAAAAAGTTTTTTGATTACTATGGCGAAGTTTTTAAAGACGGAGCACTAACTGCCCGGGAAAAATCGCTGATCGCATTAGCAGTTGCCCATACGGTTCAATGCCCGTATTGTATTGACGCATATGCTACAGATTGCCTGGAAAAAGGATCGAACGAAGAGCAAATGATGGAGGCAATTCACGTTGCCGCTGCCATTCGCGGAGGTTCTTCACTTGTACATGGAGTTCAAATGATGAATAAAGTCAAGGAACTGTCCATGTAATTTCTGCAGGGAAAAAATTCAAAATGAAAAGTTTAAAAGCATCACATAATAAATTAGCCGATACCTTTATTCAGCTAGAAGTATTAAATAAAGCTGACGAGAAAATTTCTGCCCTTCCAAAATTCAGCGAAAGGCTAAATTCTGCAGGCTTATTTCCCTTGCGATCTGAGGGTATAAAAACGCTTCAGATTAACGTAGGCAAAATGTGCAATCAAACCTGCAAGCATTGCCATGTAGATGCCGGTCCGGATCGTAAAGAAATTATGACACGCCAAACCATGCAGCAATGCCTTGATGTGCTTGAAAACTCAAGCATTGAAACCGTAGATCTTACAGGCGGAGCCCCGGAAATGAATCCTGATTTCAGATGGTTTGTGGAAGAAATCACCAAACTCGGTAAAAAAACAATTGTACGTTGCAACCTCACAATTATAGTCGCCAATAAAAAATATTACGATCTGCCTCAATTTTTTAAGGACCATAAGGTAGAAGTTGTTTCATCTCTTCCCTATTATTCTTCTCATAAAACAGATGCGCAACGTGGCGACGGCGTATTTAGTGACTCCATTAAGGCATTGCAAATGCTGAATGAAGTGGGTTATGGAATTACTGGTTCCGGTTTAATTTTGAATTTGGTTTACAATCCTTCTGGTGCTTTTTTGCCTCCACCGCAACTAGCATTACAAAATGATTTTAAAAGAGAATTAAAACAGAGATTCAATATTGAATTTAATGAGCTTTTCGCGATAACCAATTTACCGGTAAGTCGCTTTCTGGATTACCTCATAGTGAGCGGAAATTATGATGACTACATGGAAAAACTGGTAAACTCTTTCAATCCGCAGGCGGCAGAAAATGTGATGTGCAGAACCATGATCTCCATTGGCTGGGATGGGTTTTTATACGATTGCGATTTTAACCAGATGCTGGATCTGAAAATAAATCACGGCATGCCTGATCATATTAAAAATTACAATTCAGAACTTTTAACTAACCGCGAAATAATTATAAATCAGCATTGCTATGGCTGCACAGCCGGAGCCGGTTCAAGTTGCGGAGGTGAAATTAGTTAATGGAATCGCTTCTGATATTTATTAAAAATCCCCGCGAAGGGAAAGTAAAAACCCGTTTAGCTGCAAGTATTGGCAATAATAACGCTCTCAAAATTTACCATCATTTGCTGGATCATACATTAAAAATCAGCTCTGAACTGGATACAGAACGCTTTCTTTTTTATGATGAATCAATAAATGTTAATGACAAATGGAGCAATGAACATTTTTTAAAGTATTTACAGGAAGGTGAAAATTTAGGCACCAGAATGTTTAATGCTTTCCAAACTGCTTTTTCTCTGGGAAGCAACAAAGTCATCATTATCGGTAGTGATTGTCCAGGTTTAAACTCTTCAGATATAAGGTTTGCTTTCGCGAAATTAGATCAGCACGATTTTGTTATCGGTCCGGCTTTAGATGGCGGATATTACCTTCTGGGAATGAAATATCCGGAAGAAAAACTTTTCAAAAATAAAACCTGGAGTACGTCAACCGTTGCTTCAGAAACTATAAAAGATATTAAGTCCTTACAAAAAAGCGTTTTTATCTTACCAGAATTGACAGATATAGACACAGAGGAAGATCTGAATCAGGAATTAAAAGAACTTATAAAATAGAAATATGAATACTCAGCAAAATACAACATACGACGTTTACAAAGCCGCAGCCGAAAATCCCGAAAAAGGTTTATGCTGCACAACAACTCCGGTTTGGCAATTGCCTGATTTGAATGTCCCTTCAAAAATGCTTGAAATGAATTACGGTTGTGGAAGCACTGTAAATCCAAGAGATCTTTCGGGCTATCCCACTATTTTATATGTAGGAATTGGTGGCGGAATGGAGCTTTTACAATTTTCATATTTCAGTCGCCGTAAAGGCGCTGTAATTGGCATTGATGTAGTTGACGAGATGATTGAAGTTTGTAAAGAAAATATCGCGGAAGCAGAAAAAACAAATGATTGGTTCAAGTCAGACTTTATAGATATTCGCAAAGCGGATGCCTTGAATCTTCCGTTGGAAGATAATTCTGTTGATGTTGCGGCGCAAAACTGTCTGTTCAATATTTTTCAGGATGATGATTTGCAACAGGCCTTAAAAGAAATGTATCGTGTTTTAAAGCCTAACGGAAGGTTAATTTTATCTGATCCGACTTGTGAACAGGAAATGCCTTTGAATTTAAAAAACGATGAACGATTAAGGGCGCTTTGCCTTTCGGGTGCTTTACCGATGCATGAATATATCAAGCGTCTTACAGATATTGGTTTCGGCACTATTGAAGTTCGTGCGAAAAGACCTTACCGCATTTTAGATCCCGGACATTACGATACAGAAGAATTAATTTTTATCGAAAGCTGCGAAATTTGCGCCATTAAAGATCCAATGCCGGCAGACGGTCCCTGCATTTTTACAGGTAAAACGGCTATTTATTATGGTGATGATTTTTTTGATGACGGAAAAGGACACACTTTATTTGCCAATCAGCCGCTTGCTGTGTGCGATAAAACGGCTTCCGCTTTAAGCGAATTAAACCGCAAGGATATTTTTATTTCCGGATCCACAAATTTTTATGATGGCGGCGGCTGTTGCTAAACAACAAATATGTTGACCATCAATTGACGCAAACAATGCTTTAAAAACACTTAAAGACTTATCTTTGCGCTTTAAAGCTTTAGCCATTTTATTTAAAATATGTGGCTATCGCGATGATTTTATAGAATAATGAGTAAAAAAGGGAGAATTCTGGTAGCCATGAGTGGCGGTGTGGATAGTTCGGTTGCTGCAGTAATGTTGCACGAACAAGGCTATGAAGTGATTGGGCTTACCATGAAAACCTGGGATTATGCATCTTCGGGCGGCTCTTCGAAAGAAACCGGTTGCTGCAGCTTAGACAGCATTAATGATGCTCGTGCTTTAGCGGTTGGTTATGGTTTTCCTCATTATATTTTAGATATCCGCGATGAGTTTGGGGATTTCGTGATCGACAATTTTGTGGATGAATATTTGGCGGGAAGAACTCCAAACCCTTGCGTGCTTTGCAATACGCACATCAAATGGGAAGCGCTTTTAAAACGTGCCAATAAACTCGATTGCGAATTTATTGCCACAGGGCATTACGCAAATATCCGTTTACAGGATAGCGGCAGATATGTAATTTCAAAAGGTAAAGACGAGCATAAAGACCAATCCTACGTTCTTTGGGGCGTTTCTCAGGAAAATCTGTCGCGTACACAATTTCCTTTGGGAACTTTCGCAAAATCAGAAATCCGCCAAATGGCAAAAGATATGGGACAGTTAGAACTGGCCAATAAATCTGAGAGTTACGAGATCTGTTTTGTACCAGATAATGATTACAGAGCATTTTTACGAAATAAAGTAGAAGATCTTGATGAACGAATCGGTCCCGGAAATTTTATGTTGAGTAACGGAACAGTTGTTGGTAAGCATTTGGGTTATCCGTATTATACTATTGGCCAACGCAAAGGTCTTGGAATAGCTTTGGGTCACCCGATGTATGTAACACGCATTTTGCCTGAAAGTAATACTGTTATGCTGGGAACTGAGAATGAACTGGAAAAATCCGAAGCTTTGGTGAGAAATATTAACTTGGTTAAGTATGATAACATTAATCAACCCTTAGAAGCAGTAACTAAAATCAGGTATAAGGATGCCGGAGCCTTGAGCACTTTACAACAGAACGGCGATTTTATTAATGTTAATTTTCATCATGCCGTATCCGGAATTGCTCCGGGACAATCCGCTGTTTTTTACGAAGGAAACGATCTGCTAGGAGGTGGTTTTTTAGTATAGAAAATAATTTTTACAATAAAATTATAGAATATTTTAAACAAAGTATTCCTCAAAATACTAAAACCCGGTCGAAAAACCGGGTTTTGAATTTTTAAAAATTTGCTCTCAATACCTGTAAATAATTAGCAAATACAGTTTTTTATATATTATGTTTACAGGTATTAAAAGGTTTGATATTTTGGTTTCCCTTTTATAATACCTTTATTTGCAAAAAAATCCCCGTATTTAATGGCGAAAAATCTACTTATTGTCGAGTCTCCGGCCAAGGCCAAAACAATCGAAGGTTACCTTGGAAAGGATTTCCTTGTGAAATCCAGCTATGGTCATATCCGAGATTTGGCAAAGACCGAAGACGCCATTGATGTGAACAATAATTTCGCACAGCGATACGAAGTTCCGGCGGATAAAAAAGCTATTGTAAGTGAGCTGAAGAAGCTTGCCAAAGAAGCCGAAATGGTTTGGTTAGCATCGGATGAGGACCGGGAAGGAGAAGCCATTTCCTGGCATTTATTTGAAACTCTGGGATTAAAAGAAAGCACTACCAAGCGCATTGTTTTTCATGAAATCACCAAACCTGCCATTTTAAAAGCAATTGATTCTCCGAGAAAAATTGATTATAATTTAGTTAACGCTCAGCAAGCCCGACGAGTTTTAGACCGTTTGGTTGGCTTTGAACTTTCTCCGGTTTTATGGAAAAAAGTAAAACCATCTTTATCTGCCGGAAGAGTGCAATCTGTTGCCGTTCGGTTAATTGTGGATCGCGAACGCGAAATAAATAAATTTAATGCGGTTGCTGCTTTTAGAATAGTGGCGATTTTTTCTACCGAAAATCAGAAAGAATTATTTAAAGCAGAATTACCCGAGCGATTTGAAACTTCTGCAGAAGCAGAAAATTTCTTAAAAGCTTGCGCTGATGCGAATTTTAAAATTAGAAGTCTGGATACACGCCCAACAAAACGTAATCCGGCCGCTCCTTTTACTACTTCTACCTTACAGCAGGAAGCCAGCAGAAAACTTGGCTTTTCGGTTGCCAGAACAATGTCTGTCGCACAGAAATTGTATGAGCACGGAAAGATCACATATATGCGTACCGATTCTGTTAACTTATCAGATACTGCCTTAAACGCAGCTGCCGCTGAGATCAACTCGGCATACGGTCAAAAATATCATCAGCTAAGAAAATATAAAACCAAATCTGCCGGTGCGCAGGAAGCTCACGAAGCTATTCGCCCGACCTATTTTGACCAGCATACAACCGATGGTGATCCTTCTGAACAACGTTTATATGATCTGATCTGGAAAAGGGCAATCGCTTCTCAAATGAGCGAAGCGCAGTTTGAAAAAACGACTGCAAAAATTACTGTTTCCACACGCAAAGAAGAATTTATAGCCAACGGTGAGGTGATGAAATTTGAAGGATTTCTGAAAGTTTATATGGAATCTACAGATGAGGATGAAACGGATGTTAACCTGGATGAGGATTCAGACAATTCTATATTGCCTCCTTTAAAAGAAGGTCAATCGATAAACCTTCGTGATTTAAGCGCAACAGAACGTTTTACCAGACCTCCTTCCCGTTATACGGAAGCAAGCCTGGTTAAAAAATTGGAGGAATTAGGTATTGGAAGACCTTCTACTTATGCACCAACAATTTCTACAATTCAAAACCGCGGATATGTGGTTAAGGAAGAAAGAGATGGAAAAAGCAGAAACTTTACAGTTTTAAATCTTTCAAACGGACAGGTAAAGCAGGAGTTAAAATCTGAAATAACTGGTGCCGAGAAAAATAAATTATTTCCAACAGATATTGGTGCTGTTGTAAACGATTTCCTTGTAGAACACTTTAAAGGAATTGTCGACTTTAACTTTACCGCAACTGTCGAAAAGGAATTTGATGAAATAGCACAGGGTTTGAAGGAATGGACTGAAATGCTGAAAGCATTTTACAACCCCTTCCATACTGAAGTTGAGTTAACGACTTTAAATGCTGAGCGTGCCAGTGGCGAACGCGAATTAGGCCTTGATCCGGAAACGGGAAAAAGAATGTCGGTAAGAATTGGTCGTTACGGTCCATTTGTACAGATTGGCGATACTCCTGAAAATGATGAAGACGAAAAACCCCGTTACGCAAGTCTGCGTTTGGGGCAAAGTATAGAAACCATTTCAGTTGAAGAAGCGTTGGATCTTTTTAAACTACCTTTTCAGTTAGAAAATTACGATGATAAAGAAGTTAGTATTGGCGTTGGACGATTCGGCCCGTATGTAAAATGGGGAGAGAGTTTCATTTCTTTGCCTAAAGGCGAAGATCCTTTAGCCGTAAATATTGATCGGGCAATTGAGATTATTAAAGAGAAAAACCTTGCCGATGCGCCTGTTGCATTTTATGAAGAATTACCGGTAACAAAAGGAAAAGGACGTTTTGGTCCATTTATTAAGTGGAACGAAATGTATATTAATGTTCCGGTAAGATATAATTTCGAAAATTTAAGCAAAACTGAAATTGACGAACTGATCAGCAAAAAAATTGAAAAAGAAGCGAACCGTTTTATTCAGCAATGGAACGATCAGAAAATTGCCATAGAAAACGGAAGATGGGGACCTTTCATTCGCTTTGGTAAGCTGATGCTGAAGCTGGGCAAAAATCCGGATACGAATGAAAAATACACGCAGGAAGAATTAGCTGTAATGCCTTTAGAAAACGTGAAGGCTTTGATCACTCAACAGGTGCCGGACGCATTTACAGCAAAGGCGAAGAAAAGTACTAAGAAATCTCCGGCTAAAAAAGCTCCTGCAAAGAAAAAATAGTGCATTATTTTTGATAAGTTTTATCAGGCAAAAAGCAGAAGCCTGTTTAAACGTATTAATTAATTATGAAAAAAGATCTTCCCGAAAATATAGTTGAAAATGTTTCTATCGCAATAGTTTTAGAAAGTGCTACACCTGAGGCTAAAATCTGGAATGTATATCTGATCAATCTTAAAAATGAACCTATTGAAACAGTTTTAATTAGTTCTAAAGGTTACGGCATGAAAGACGGAAAGGAAGTAAAAACCTCCATTTTGCGACATTCTATCGGCGACGTTAAAAGTAAAAACTTTGCATTAATCGAACTTATTGATGAGCAGGTTTTCGGTTTAACCAATGAATATTGGCTTAGTTACTATATAAAAGGTCAGATTTTCGATAAAAAATTTATTTTCCTTCCAGAAAGTATTGTTGAGTCAAACATGATCCGTATTCCCATTTTAAATAAACCGGGAATAATGATCGGTCATTAATATTTCATTTCGCTATCGCGAAAAGCTGATAAATCAATCGATATTTCTTAATTGCCAAATAAACATTCGGCTTTTCTATCAAAGTATAATTTGCCAAATACTTTATTAAATTTACTCTATGCTCGAAAATTTAGATCTCCAACAAATTCTCGTATTAGACATAGAAACAGTTCCGCAATATGCTTCATTTGATGAAGTACCCGAAAACTTTACAGAGCTTTGGGCGCAAAAAACACAATACCAACGGCGTGAGGGAGAATCTCCTGCAGAATATTACAGTCGTGCTGGAATCTGGGCAGAATTTGGCAAAATAGTTTGCATCTCAGTTGGCATGTTCACCAAAAATGAAAGCCAACCGGGTTTAAGACTCAAATCCTTTGCCGGTCATGATGAAGCCCAAGTATTAACAGAATTTATAAATCTGCTGAACAGCCAATCGCCAAATTTGTTGCTTTGCGCACATAACGGTAAAGAATTCGACTTCCCATATTTATGCAGGCGAATGCTGATTAATTGTCTGGAGATTCCAAAACAGCTTAATTTATCCGGAAAAAAACCCTGGGAAATAGGGCACATTGATACGCTTGAACTCTGGAAATTCGGTGATTATAAAAATTATACTTCATTAAATCTTTTAGCAGCAGTTTTTAATATCCCTACACCAAAAGACGATATCAGTGGAAAAGATGTACATCAAGTTTACTGGGAGGAAAAAAATCTGGAAAGAATAATTACCTATTGCCAGAAAGATGTAATTACTACAGCCCGCCTCCTGTTAAAATTCAAATGTCTGCCCATCATTCCGGATAATTTAATTACTATAGTGGGCAATGATTAATATCTCAAACCTACATGTGAGTTTCAGAACCGAGGAAGGAGTTTTTGAAGCTGTTAAGGGAATTTCATTTGAGCTGAAACAAGGCGAAATAATGGGAATTGTGGGCGAATCAGGTTCGGGGAAATCCGTTACATCTTTATCCATTATGCGTTTGCACGATGCCCGGATAACAAATATTAGCGGTGAAATAACTTTTGAGGGCACTGATCTCCTGAAAATTTCTGAAAAACAAATGCAGGAATATCGGGGAAACCGCATTTCCATGATATTTCAGGAACCGATGACCTCATTAAATCCGGTTTTGACCTGTGGCTTTCAGGTTGCAGAAGCGATTATACAACATCAAAATATAAGTAAGAACGAAGCCAGAAAAAAAACAATTGATCTGTTTAATGAAGTTCAATTGCCACGACCAGAAAACATATTTGAAAGTTATCCACATCAGCTTTCAGGCGGACAGAAGCAAAGAGTAATGATAGCAATGGCACTTTCATGTAATCCGGAAGTGTTGATTGCTGATGAACCCACTACAGCATTAGACGTTACCGTTCAAAAAACTATTTTAGAATTGCTTGTTCGCCTGAAAAACGAACGAAATATGAGCCTGATATTTATTTCACACGATTTGGGCGTAATAGGCGAAATCGCAGATAAAGTTATTGTGATGTATAAAGGTGAGATTGTAGAATCTGCATCTGTCCAGCAGCTTTTTGCCAATCCAAAACATCCATATACACGAGGATTGCTGGCATGCAGGCCATCCCCGGAAAGGAGATTATATAAATTGCCAGTTGTTGATGATTTTTTAAAAATTGATGATCAAGGTCAGATTCATCCCGCAGATGAAACGATATCCAATCTTATCAATAAATTAAAAATTGATGATAAACAATTAAAGGAAAGAAAACAAAAACTCTATAATCAGCCTCCGCTGCTAAAAGTTAAAAATCTAAAAACCTGGTTTCCTATAAAGCATGATCTTTTTTCAAATTCTACAGATTATGTAAAAGCTGTTGACGATGTCAGTTTTGAAGTTTTTTCAGGAGAAACTTTAGGTTTGGTTGGAGAATCGGGATGCGGTAAAACAACATTAGGAAGAAGTATTTTACGATTAATAGAACCTACTTCAGGTGAATTGATTTATGACAAAAGAGATTTAATCAAATTGAGTTCTGCTGAAATGCGAACTCTTAGAAAAGATATTCAAATCATTTTTCAGGATCCGTATTCTTCCTTAAACCCCAGATTAACCATTGGTCAGTCAATTATGGAACCGATGGAAGTCCATTCCGTTTTCAAAAATAATCAGCAGAGAAAAGCCCGCGTGCTGGAATTATTAGAAAGAGTAAATTTAAAACCTGAACTGTTTAACCGTTATCCGCATGAATTCTCCGGCGGACAAAGACAACGCATTTCCATTGCAAGAGCTTTGGCTTTACAACCTAAATTTATCATTTGTGATGAATCAGTTAGCGCATTAGATGTTTCTGTGCAAGCTCAGGTTTTAAATCTGTTGCGTGAGTTACAACATGAATTTGAACTAACATACATATTCATCTCTCATGATCTTTCTGTCGTAAAACATATTTCCGACCGGATTATGGTAATGAATAAAGGAAAGATTGAAGAAATTGGTGATGCTGAAGAAGTTTATCATCATCCAAAATCAGAGTATACCCGAAATTTAATTCAGGCAATTCCAAAAGGGACTTTAATTCAGGTTTAAGCTTCTAAAATTCGTCTCAAATAATTGATCTGCCCGTTGTGGTACGATAAGTGCAAACATAAATGAAGCAAAAAATAACCGGTGGTTTGATGTTTTTCAAAAACTAAAACAGGATAATCTTCCTGCAGCGAGCTTTCTGAAATATTTTCAAAAACTTCAGGAATCATTTTTCGCGTTTCGGTAATCATAGAGATCAGTTGTTCGGCAGGTAAATTTTTTAAAGAAAATTCATCTTCTCTGTTTCTGACATAACCGGTTTGACCTAAAACAGCGCCAATATAGGTATTCAGGTTACCAACAAGATGTAAAGCTAAGTTCCCGGCAGAATTTGAAATTCCGGGTGCAACGGTCCATAGAAATTGTTCATCAAATGAATTAATTTCTTTTTCAAGAATTTGAAGTTGCACCTCAAAAAGATTGCTGATATTAGCTAGAATCATGTAAATGAATTAAAATTTAAATTATAAAAAGAGGCTTGAAAGCGTTTTGTCAAATTAATAGTATGCATAATTTATCAAGGTAAGCCTTATCTTAGAAACAAATAATAAAAGAATGTCAAAAAATAAAAGTTCAAACTTTGACCATGTTTTAACTAAACTCATCACAGATGTATTTGAAAAAACAGGGAATAAGCCACTCAATTATAAGCAGGTAGCTGCAAAACTAAACTTACAGGATACAGAAACAAGGGACATGATTTTGTCCATACTAAGAGCCGAAACGAAAAGAGGTATATTAAGTGAGCCTGAAAAAGGAAAATTCATCTTAAAAGAACTTAAAACTTACGTAACCGGAAAAGTTGATATGACTGCCGATGGCTCGGCGTTTATTGTTTCGGAAGATGAATTTGAGGATGATATTTTCATCGCCCCACGCAAACTTCGCAACGCACTACATAAGGATATAGTTAAAGTCTACGTTTACGCCAAAAACAAAGGCGGTCGCAAAAAAGAAGGCGAAGTAATAGAGATCATTGAAAGGGCTAAAATGGAATTTACCGGAATTATCAAGATTTCGGAGAAATACGCGTTTTTTATGCCTGATGACCGTAAAATGCTGCATGACATATTTATTCCTTTGCAGGATATAAATGGCGGTAAAGATGGTGAAAAAGCAATAGCAAGAATTATTGAATGGCCGGAAGGCGCAAAAAATCCAATTGGTAAAATTATTCATGTACTTGGAAAGCAAGGCGAGAATAATACCGAGATGAATGCCATTCTTGCCGATTATGGTTTCCCTCTCTCCTTTCCGGAAGCTGTTGAAAAAGAAGCCAATGCAATTTCGGATACCATTTCAGAAGAAGAAATTGCTAACCGTAAAGATTTTAGAAATACACTAACTTTCACTATCGATCCGTTTGATGCGAAAGATTTTGATGATGCCATCTCCTACCAGGTTTTACCTAATGGGAATTTTGAAGTCGGGATTCATATTGCAGATGTATCTCACTATGTAAAACCTGACACAAAACTAGACGAGGAAGCTTATGAGCGTGGAACTTCCGTTTACCTGGTTGACCGCGTGATACCCATGTTGCCCGAAAGACTTTCTAATGGAGTGTGTTCACTTCGGCCAAACGAAGATAAGTTATGCTTTGCAGCAGTTTTTGAACTGGATCAGGAAGCCAATGTAATGACACAATGGTTTGGTAAAACTATTATTCATTCGGATAAACGTTTTAGTTATGAAGATGCTCAGGAAATTCTGGAGAATAAAGAAGGAGAATACAGTGACGAGCTATTGAAATTAAATGAACTTGCTTACATTTTACGCGAACGTAAATTTAAACATGGCGCCATCAGTTTTGAAACTAAAGAGATAAAATTTAATTTGGATGATGAAGGCAGACCCATCGGCGTGTACGTTAAAGAAAGAAAAGACGCACATAAGCTGATTGAAGATTACATGTTGCTTGCCAACAGAAAAGTTGCTGAATTCATCGCAAAAAAGGGAAAAGGAAAGCATAAATTAACTTTTGTCTACCGCTCTCATGATGCGCCAAATGAACAAACGTTGCAAACTTTTGCGCAGTTCGCATTAAAATTCGGTTATAAGATCGATACGTCCTCCGACCGTGAAATTGCACGTTCTTTAAACCATTTAATGGAAGATGTTGAAGGTAAAAAAGAGCAAAATGTATTGACGCATCTGGCAATCCGCTCGATGGCAAAAGCTGTTTATACCACTAAAAAACATAGTCACTACGGTTTAGGGTTTGATTTTTATACTCACTTTACTTCTCCTATTCGCCGTTATCCGGATGTTATGGTCCATCGTTTATTGGAACATTATCTGGAAGAAGGAAAATCGGCGAGCGAAGAAGTTTATGAGAAAAAATCAGTTCATTCATCCCAAATGGAAAAGAAAGCAGCAGATGCTGAACGTGCTTCCGTAAAATACAAACAAGCTGAATACCTTGAAGGAAATGTAGGCGAAAAATACACAGGAATAATTTCCGGTTTAACCGAATGGGGAATGTATGTTGAAATTATTGAGAACAAATGTGAAGGAATGGTTCGCTTACGAGACATAAACGATGATTTTTATGTACTTGATGAAAAGAACTATTGCATTATCGGTCAGCGGAAAAAGAAAAAATACCAATTGGGAGATGAAGTAACCATCATGGTAAAAAAAGTAGATCTCGCAAAAAGGCAAATTGATTTTACACTGGTACAGAATTAATTTTTTTGTATGATAAAAGAGCTTTACAGCTCTTTTATCATTTTGAACCTATTTTATGCCAGTTTAAATATTCGTAAATTCAGATAGTAATGAAATTAAACCTCAATTTACCATAGCCATGAAAATTTTAAAGTATATTTTAATCGGCGTTGTTACCCTGATCATTTTCGTTTTATTGGCCGGATTAGTTTTAAAGAAAGATTATGCGGTAGAAAGAGAAATTACTATCAACAGGCCTAAAAATGAAGTCTTTGATTATATCAAATATTTGAAAAATCAGAACAATTACAGCAAATGGGCAAAAGTAGATCCGAATATGAAAAAAACATATACAGGTACAGATGCAACAGCAGGATTTGTTTCTGCCTGGAACAGCGATAATGAAGACGTAGGCAAAGGTGAACAGGAAATAAAAAAAATTACCGAAAGTGAACGTGTGGATTATGAAATCAGATTTATAGAGCCTTTTGAGTCTAAATCCAGCGCTTATATGATCACAGATTCATTAGCATTAAATGAAACCAAAGTGAAGTGGGGATTCAACGGTCACATGAAGTACCCAATGAACTTGATGATGGTATTTATGGATTTTAACAAAATGATTGGGGATGATTTAGATATAGGATTAAAAAACCTGAAGTCGCAATTAGAAAAATAAAAAATGATTGTATCAGAAATATTAATGCATCCGCCATACTCTGATTTTTTGAAATGTTTGCATCCAAATAGTACCTTTACTATCGAATGCACGCAATAGATCAACTCCAAAACATAATTAATCAGGCAATAGCCGAATCTGAATATCCAGAAAATCCTAAGGAATTATACGAGCCAATTTCCTATTTAATGGATCTTGGAGGTAAAAGACTTCGGCCTGCTTGTTTAATGATGGCTTGCAATCTGTTTACGGGTGATGTTTCAGCAGCAATTAAACCTGCGCTGGCCATAGAAGTGTTCCATAACTTCACGCTGATGCATGATGATATTATGGATCAGGCTCCTTTACGCCGGGGAAAGTTAACCGTACACAATAAGTGGAATCAGAGCGTGGCTATCCTCTCCGGGGATGTAATGCTTGTTGAAGCTTATAAATTAATAATGCAGGTTAATTCGGAAATTATTACCTCCATATTGGAAATTTTCAATGATACCGCTGTAGGCGTTTGCGAAGGTCAGCAAATTGATATGAACTTTGAGTCTATTAATGAGGTAAATCACGATCAGTATATCAATATGATCAGGTTGAAGACGGCCGTATTATTAGGTGGTGCTTTAAAAATAGGTGCTTTAATTGGCGGAAGTTCAGCAGAGAACGCACAGCATCTCTATAACTTCGGCGAAAACCTGGGAATTGCCTTTCAGCTTCATGATGATATTCTGGATGTTTACGGTGATCCGGAAAAATTTGGAAAACAGGTTGGCGGAGATATTATTGCCAATAAAAAAACCTTTATGCTTATCAGCGCAAAAGATCTGGCAGAAGGCGCTGACAAAATCAATCTGGATAAATGGATGAACGATACTCATCCGGACGCCACCGAAAAAATTACTGCTGTTACAGGAATCTACAACAAACTGGGCGTTAAAAAACTGGCCGAAATTGAAATGAGAAATTTCGCTCAGAAAGCTTTGCAATCACTCAGTCTGGTATCTGTTGATGAAGCTAAGAAACAAATTCTACAAAATTTCGCTCAGGAATTACTCATCCGCGAAAGCTAGAACCACAGGAAAAATAAGAAATGAAAAGAAAAGCCCGTCTAAAAATTTTAGTCGGGCTTTAACTGTATTGTGCAAAAAGATCTTATAATTCCTCTTTTGGAGCTAATTTATCTGTAGATTCTTCTTTAGCTTCAACTTTTTTAGAAGCAGTTTTAGTTGATGGCTCTGCATTACCATCATTGCTTGATTTTTCAGCAACTACTTTCTTAGCAGCAGGTTTTTTAGCAGGAGCTTTCTTAGCTACTATTTTTTTCGAAGGTGCTTTGTCTTCAATCTCAGGAATATCATTTGCAGCAACCTGAAATTCTAAAGGAAGTACAGAAACATACGATTTATCATCACGTTTCTTTTTAAATACTACCGTTCCGTCAACCAAAGCAAATAATGTATGATCTTTTCCGATACCTACATATTTATCCGGGTGGTGTTTAGTACCACGCTGACGAACGATGATGTTACCCGCTAATGCAGCCTGTCCACCAAAAATTTTAATACCTAAACGCTTGCTATGCGATTCGCGACCGTTTCTGGAACTACCGGCTCCTTTTTTATGTGCCATTTTTTATGTTTTTATGAACTGTATAAGTTCAGATTTTTAATACTTTAAGCATTTGCCAAAGGCATCAGCTTCTGAATTTTATTATAATGAAATACCAGTGATCTCAATTTTTGTGAACTGCTGACGGTGACCGTTTTTCTTCTTGTAGCCTTTACGACGTTTCTTTTTGAAAACAATCACTTTATCTCCCTTTAAATGAGACACGATCTTAGCTGAAACTATAGCACCTTTTAAAGCGTCTGAACCTACTTTAAATTTACCACCATCTTCTGCTAATAATACATTGTCAAATTCAATACTAGCGCCCTCATCTCCTTGTAAACGGTGTACAAAAAGGTGCTGGTCTTTTGCAACTTTGAATTGCTGTCCGGCTATATTTACTATTGCGTACATTATTAGAATAATTTATTTAAATACTTAATTTTTAATGAGGTGCAAATATAGAAATTAATTTCTTAAACAGAAACAATTCAAAAGCCTTTTACCAACATAAAAAACCTGCTTTGAAAACATTCTGCATCGCTTTTGGCAAATTCCCCCCGCTTTCTGTTTCAAATCCTCATTTCGCTGTCGCTCCATTCCGGGTTTTCCACGCCAATCGGGTTTAGTACAAAATGTGCTGTACTCCTCTTTTACTTTCCTTTGTCCTGTGCATCGTTAATCACGTTAGTAATTTCTTTAACTAACTGCCGGGCTGCATCTCCCAGTTTTTGATTGTCGCTGTAATCCGCATTAAACAGAACGTGTTTAGATTTACGATCGTAATTGTACTCTATATAATAATGCGGAGAATTATTTTTCTTATCCCGTTCTCCTTTATTATAAAAAACTTCAGGAAAATCCCAGAAACCTTGTTCTGCAGCTTTGCGGTGCAAATATAAAAGCTCGTCTTTACTTAGTTTTACATTGGTTTTGATCAACGAATCTCGTTCGTTCAGATATTGATAATTGCCCGTTTTAGAATCGTATTGATTCACAAGATTATCTCCCAAACCATATTTAAATTTTATTGACTCAAACTCCGAAAACTTGTATGGAGCATTTTTTATCATAATGCCATAGTAATAAAAGCAATACAATAAAAAAGGAGTGATAATACAGATTAGTAAGAATATTTTTTTTTGTCTGTCAGACATTACAATTAAAATTAAGCGATAAAAAATTTGAAAACTTAAAACTGATCAGATTAAATCTCATCCACCACATGCTCCAGATTATGAATGCGGGCTTCGTCCGGATTAGCCAGTTCAACAGGCGGATTAAATTCGCCTTCCCATTTAGCAATTACAACTGTTGCCAGACAGTTACCAATCACGTTTACAGATGTACGAGCCATGTCCATCAATTCATCTATTCCTAAAATGATAAAAATAGGCCAAACCGGTAAACCAAATGAAGTTGCGGTACCCAATAAAATTACCAGCGAAGCCCGAGGCACTCCCGCAACACCTTTACTGGTTAACATTAATGTAAAAACCATAAAAATCTGCTGGCCAATGGTTAATGGAATACCTGCTGCCTGGGCAACAAATATAGCCGCCAATGATAAATAAAGCGTGGTTCCGTCCAGGTTAAAACTATAACCGGTTGGCATAACAAAAGCAACAATCTTACGCGGAACACCAATACGCTCCATCGCTTCCATGGCTCTTGGCAATGCCGCTTCAGAGCTTGTGGTAGCAAAGGCGATGGAAACTGGTTCTGCAATAGCCTGTAAAAAGCGCTTAATTGGAACGCCAACTAGTAAAGCAATAGGGAACAAAACTCCCAGAAGGAAAGCAATAAGAGCTACATACAAAGTCATTAATAACTGGAGAAGATTCACCAGAATACCTAATCCCATGTGCCCAACCGTATATGCAATGGCAGCACCCACACCAATTGGAGCAAAATACATTACCACATTGGTAAACTTAAACATCACTTCAGAAAGACTTTCGGTAAACTTTAACATCGGCTGACGTTTGTCTTCGCGAACCATTGCCAGAGCAATTCCGAAAATTATACTGAAGATAACAACTTGTAAAACCTGACCTTCGGCAATAGATTTTGCAATATTTTCCGGGAAAATATGTAGAATAATATCTGTGAATGTTTGCGGCGGCACAACAGGTAATTCTTCATGAACACCGGCCGGAAGCTTAATACCAACTCCTGCCTGAGATATATTTATTGCCAGCAAACCAATAAATAAAGCTATCGTGGTTACTACTTCAAAATATAAAATTGATTTCCAGCCCATACGGCCAACCTGCTTTAAATCAGAATGGCCAGCAATACCGTAAACCAACGTTGCAAAAAGTAAGGGAGCAACAATAGTTTTGATCATTTTAAGGAAAACCTTACTCAAAACCTGCAGCTGCATTCCAATTTCAGGAAAATCATGGCCAATCTCAGCACCAACAACCATCGAAATTAAAATCCAGGATGTAAGTGATTTACGCTGAATTCCAAAAAGAAATAACACCAAAATGGTTAACCATCGGGCAACTATTAAAGCAGTATCCGGAACCTGGACAATATTATAAAAATTAAGAAAAGTTAAAATAGCTGTAATAGAAATGGCAATCAGAACGATTAGCCCAATATTTTTAATCTTCATTTTGGAGGTTTAGTATCACAACAAAAGTAATTATTTAGATTTACCAAGCAAATCAAAGCTAAAGGATGAAACCTGAGAAATTAACAACCATTAAAAAAGAGCTTTCCCAGAAAAGTGTACAGGAATTAACTGATTTGTGTTTGCGCCTTGCCAAGTACAAAAAGGATAATAAAGAACTGCTTAATTATTTATTATTTGACGCTGCCGAGCCTTTGGAATATGCCAGTAATGTAAAGTCATTTTTAGAAGAAGATTTTAAAAACATGCAGAAGCACTATTACTACAGCAGCAAATCAATACGAAAGATATTGAGATTAATGAACCGTTATACAAAATATACGGCTTCTAAACAGGTTGAAATAGAAATGTTGTTATGGTTTTGCAATAGCTTTATTAAATATGCAGATCTGCGAACTTCGCACAAACCTTTACAGGCTTTATTCATCAGGCAACTGGAAAAAATAAGATTGGTTCTTCCCAAATTACATGAAGATCTTCAGTTTGATTATCAGCAGGAATATGAAGATTTATTAAGCATAGCTGATTCTAAGATCTCATGGATCAGCAAAAGAAATTACTCCATTATTAATGTGTAACAATTATTGTGAGCTTAACTCTAAAAAAAGAATAATTCGTTAATGGTAAGCAAGGAAGAAAATTTTAAAAATATTTTTCAAAAAAATTCCCGTAAGATATACCATTTATGCTATGGTTATACCGGCGACGAAGATTCTGCGAACGACCTGATGCAGGAAACGTTTATGAAAGTATGGCAGAATCTGGATAAATTCCGTAACCAGGCATTAATCTCAACCTGGATTTATCGTATTGCAGTAAATACATGTTTATCTTATTTACGTGTTGAAAAACGCCAGGCTAAAGACGAGCTGACCGATTCGATCATAGAAAACAAGGAAGATGAGGTATCTGACAAAAATGAGCAGGTGGCTTCCCTCTATAAGTGCATTTCGCAACTAGAGGAAAACGAACGTATTTTAATCACAATGGTTCTTGATGAAGTTCCATATCATGAAATTGCCCAGATCTCCGGAATTTCTGACGGAAATTTAAGAGTGAAAATTCATCGTATTAAACAAAAACTAACTGAACTTTATAACCGGAATGAAAGATTTTGAAGCACTGAAGAACATCTGGCACTCCCAGGTTGCACTGCCGAAAGTCAGTCACTCGGATGTGCTGAAGCGTGTACGAAAAACTAAAAATGGTCTCGCCAACAAATTGCTTTTTGAATTAATTGGAATGGGCGCTGCAATTGCCTTGCTTACATTTGTGTGGTTAACAAGTCCGTTTAAAATGTGGACTACACACTTGGGAATGTTTATTTTTATCTTCTGTACGCTTTATTATTTATATACACAGGTTAGAGATTATATTGCCATTAAAGATGAATCTCTGTTATTAAGCAAGCCAGAGGAATATATAGAATATTTAAAGCGTTACAAACATCACAGGAATGTTTTAAACACCAGAAATTATCTGGTTTATACTGTTCTTTTGAGTATTGGATTTGCTTTTTACTTTGTAGAAATAGCATTTCTGGCCTCTATTGCGATAACTATAATTGCCATATTATTTACAGTTGGCTGGATATTATTCTGTTATTTCTTTTTGATGAAAAGATACATGCGGAAAGAGGAAAGCAAACTTGCGGAAATGATAGAAAATCTGGAAAGACTGCAAAAGCAGTTTGAAGATTCTGAGCCTGAAGAATAATTATTTTTTCTTCTCTTCAGTTTTAACTTCATCCACGGTAAAGCTGTTATTTCTTAAACCGTACTTTAAAATTTTCCTTTCCGGAGTCGATTTATCATTCAGATCTTCATTCTCAACTGGAAACTCACGCATCAACTGATCTTCTTTAATATATAAGGAATCATTTCCTTTGTACCCTTTTTTAGTCCGGCTACTCAAGTTAGGGAAATTTAATTCCTCAGCTGATCCGTTGCTGTTAAACTCGTAAACATACATGTTCAGGTAAGAACCTTCACCCTCTCCTTTTGCCTGAATATATAATTCCGGGTTACCGTCTGCATCCATATCCATATTCCAAACGTCCACAATTTTGCCATCCAACTCACTGGAAATTGATTTATATTTTAGATGGGTTGAATCTGATCTTAAAATCAGAAATGCACCGGTTGAAGTTGAGCCACGCCCCCAGCTTACTACGTCTAAAGTTAAGCCCGGTTTAACCTCAATAGCTTTATGATATCGAAAAGGTTCTGGTAATTTAACTACTGTTTTCGGAGCCGTTTGAACAGGTTTTTCATCCTGATTACAGGCGACAACAGTACAGCCAAATAGAAAAATTATAAAGCCTATTTTAAATTTATTCATCAATATTTCTAATTAAATAATAAACGAGCAGGAATTTCTGACTTCTCTTTTCCGGGTTCTCCCATAAATACTTTCAAACCCGACTGACCACCTAACTGAAAATAGGAAACTTGTATTTTATGATAGCCTTTCAGAAGATTTACTGCTCCAGAAGTTTCAAAACCGGTATGCCGTCCATCATTATTTACAATGGTTTGCCCATCAATTTTCAATACCGAACCATCATCAGACGAAATACTGAAAACAACTATTCCATCATTTTCAACTAATAAATAACCGTTAAAAACTGCTCCGTACATTCTGGATTTATTCTTAATTTTTGAAAGTGCAATTAACGGAGTTACTCCTTTTGATTCTGACAAAGCTGTATCAATTTGCAAAGCCGAATTGAAAACACCAGGCACATAATTAAAAAGTAAACCTGATTTATTTGGAATTACAGGCTGAGGCGCCAAGGGCAATACATTGCTTAAAATGGTTGTTGTAACCGGACTTACTTTTCCGCTTGGCGTGATTACAATGGTTTTAATAATTCTCTGATCATCTGATGGAACCTTAATATTTATCGCTTTCTCGTATAAATAATCAGAAGCCCGCGGATTGTAACCATCCAAAGTATAATAAATTTTTGCTCCTTTTACAGAAGGCTTCAATTCCAGATTAAACTCAGAACCTATTAAAGTTGTGTCTTTAGCGCCAATTGCAGTTGGAACTCTAAATAGCATATCTGTTTTATCAATTCTGGCTAAATGCTTTGCAACTCTTTCTTCACTAAAATTTTTATAATCTTTTCTATCAGTCATGCTCCAGGCAATTTCAGATAGAGCAAGCATTCTTGGCAAAATCATATATTCCACTTTTTTACCTGAGTTCATATATTCTGTCCAAACATTTGCCTGTACGCCAATAATGTACTTTTGATATTTCAGGGCCAGATCATCAGGAGTAGGATTGTAACTATACGCTTTCTCTAAAGTGGATAATCCATGAATGGTTAATGGCTCCTGAATACCGTTTCCCTGGTAATGATCAAAATATAGATGAGAATCTGGTGTCATAATCACGTTATGGTTTTGCTTTGCTGCGGCAATTCCTCCAACTGTACCACGCCAGCTCATAACCGTTGCATTTGGCGCCAGTCCGCCTTCCAGAATTTCATCCCAACCAATAATCTGGCGGCCTTTTGAGTTCAGAAACTTTTCAATTCGTTCTACAAAATAGCTTTGAAGCTGATGTTCATCTTTTAAATGATTATCGCGAATGCGTTTCTGACAAAATTTACATTTTTCCCATTCTGATTTTGGAGCTTCGTCGCCGCCAATATGGATATAAGTTCCTGGGAATAAAGCAATAACTTCTGTTAAAACATTTTCAAGGAAATCAAAAGTGTGTTCTTTACCTGCACAGTAAATTTCGGGGAAGATTCCCCATTTAGTGGCAACCTGATAAGGTCCCGGATTTGGACCGCAACCCAGTTCCGGATAAGCTGCTAATGCTGCCAGCGAATGCCCGGGCATTTCTATTTCCGGAATAATGGTTATAAATTTTGATTCGGCGTAAGCCACCACCTCTTTAACTTCTTCCTGAGTGTAAAAGCCACCATATGGTTTTTGATCAAACCGCTGCGGAAACCTGTCGTGAAAATGACCAATTATAGTTTCATCGCGGTAAGCGCCAACCTGCGTCAGTTTAGGATATTTTTTTATTTCAATTCTCCATCCCTGATCATCAGTTAAATGCCAGTGAAAAGTGTTCAACTTGTATTCGGCCAACAAATCAATATATTCTTTTATAAATGATACCGGAAACATGTGTCTGGAAACGTCGAGATGCATTCCGCGATAACGATATCTGGGTTCATCATCAATTTTAACACAAGCAATTTTGGGCGCCGCCTCAGTATGCGTGGCCATTAGTTGCAGCAAGGTTTGCAAGCCGTAAAATAAGCCGGCACCTTTACCAGAAACATTTATTTGATTGGGATCTATTGTTAAAGAATAACCTTCGGGATTTGGACCAACATATTCTGCAGATGAAAAGCGAATAATTCCTTTTGGTGCTTTTGCGAAATTTTTAGCAACCGGAAGATCCAGAAAGTGAACATTTTTTAAAAAGTTCTGAAAAACCCGAGCTATTTTTTCATCCTCAGAATTTTCAAATTGTATTGCAAATTCATTACTAAATACAAACTCTCCGCTTTGTGGACTTATATTTTTCGGAGCAGGAATTATTCCCATATTGGGATCGTTTGTTTGTGACATAGAATAAAAGGTGTTTACTAAAAGAACAATAAGAGCAAGCAGAATTTTTCTCATAAACGCATATATCATTTGTTCCAAAGCTATAAAAATATTTTTTTGATGAATAGGAGATAGAATTCTATCTGAATAAAACAGTTACTTTTTTGCCGGAAATATTTTCCAGCATGGGTTTAAAAATCAATTCGGCATTTTCTTTTGTTTTTCCTAAGATATTCTGATCGCGGGCATTTTGCAATATCTTTTGCTCGGCAAGTTTGTAAATACCTTCAACCATATCTTTAGAATCACTTGGGAAAAGTACACCCGAAACATCGTACACTTTAGACCGCTGGTGATCTAGTTTAGCATAACAAATTTCTGGCGAAGGCAGATAAACGGTAACAGAATCTTCATTATTACTAATAATATCAGATTTTTTGATCTTCGTCAGATCAATACAACCTGTAACTTCGCCGGCAGCAACAAAGAGAATTCGTTTATCCGGCAAAATCATTCTTAATTCTTTTTTCTCCAATACATCTTTCATAGAATATTTTACCAATTCCAGCTTCCCCATATTGCTGATCTTTTCAACCATTACATCTTCATTCAATTCTGTTCTGGTTAAAGCAAACTGGTTTTTTATATAAAAAAACATAAATACCAGGAAAATAACAGTGATTGCAGAAATAGCCAGAATTAGTGCAGTTCTGGTTCGTAGTGTAATTGGAGTCATACATTTAAGGTACAAAAAAGATGCCCCCGATTAACTGGAGGCATTTTTAGTCTTTGGTTTTTTGTCCTGATCAGCTTTTTTTTCTGATTTTACATCTTTTTGTTTTGGCCTTAAATTACCAAAACTATTATTGCTGATTTTTCCCCGTTTGGTTTTAATATCTCCTTTTCCCATATCAATTAAAATTTTTAATAATTTATCTTAATTGAATAACGTGAAAAAGCCCTTAAAGTTTCTGGGTTAAGCAGTTGCAGAATTATCTAAAATCTGTTGTTCGCGAGCTGCAAGGTAGCGTTCAGCTTCTAAGGCTGCAATACAGCCGGTACCGGCAGCCGTTACTGCTTGTCGCCATAGTTTATCCTGTGCATCGCCACAGGCAAATACACCTTCAATATTGGTTTTAGTGCTATCCGGTTTAGTAATTAAATATCCGGTTTCATCCATATCTAACCATTCTTTAAAAATCTCGGTGTTTGGATTGTGGCCAATTGCAACAAAAAACCCGGTTATATCAATAATTTTTTCCTCGCCGCTTTTGTTATTCCTAACCCTAACTCCGGTCACGTTCTGTCCGTTACCTAAAATCTCCTGAGTATCTGAATGATAATGAATGAAAATATTTGGAGTGCTTAAAACGCGATGCTGCATCGCTTTAGACGCTCTGAATTCGTCTCGACGAACAAGCATATGAACAGTTTTACAAAGCTTAGCTAAATAAGTAGCTTCTTCTGCAGCTGTATCTCCGGCTCCGACAATGGCTACGTCTTGATTTTTAAAGAAAAATCCATCGCAAACGGCGCATGCTGAAACACCAAAACCATTATATTTCTGCTCACTTTCTAATCCAAGCCATTTTGCTGTAGCGCCAGTTGCAATAATTACTGTATCTGCAGTAACCGTTTTTACTTCATCAATGACAACTTTATGCGGCTGACTTGAAAAATCAACACTTGTTACATAGCCAAATCTGATCTCGGTACCGAAACGTTCTGCTTGTTTGCGGAAATCTTCCATCATTTCCGGACCCATAATTCCATTTGGATAACCCGGGAAATTATCTACATCGGTTGTTTGGGTCAATTGTCCGCCAGGAACAATTCCGGTGTACATAACTGGTTTTAAATCGGCACGTGCCGCATAAATTGCTGCGGTATATCCAGCCGGACCAGAACCTATTATTAGGCATTCAACATGTTCAGTTTCTTGTGTCATATTTTAATTGTGGAAAGCAAATTTAGTTTTTTCAAGCTTGGCAGGCAATATTTTTTGTCAGACGAGTCTATAATAAATTTAGTTCCAAAATCTATAACTTCTCAGATTTCAATAATTAAGGACCTAAATAAATTCAAAAGTCCCCTTAAATAATAAATAATATACTTAAATTAGTTTCAGACAATCATTCTGTAATATTCTGTTTCCCTTCTTTCTATTTGCAGTTATCTGAATCTTCCCTAATTATTTATTTGCTTTTCAGGAATTTTAAAGGCGTAAGTTACCCAGTTAATCGACCTGATTTTATACATTTTATTGATTGATAAATTCAATTTATGAATTTCCATACCCTTAAAATTTAAGGGAAAATTCTTAAAATTAAACTTCATCAAAATGGATAGCATTCCCCAAACAGACATTTTTAAATTTGTCTCACTGCGGCCGGCAACCTTAAGCCAATCTAAAAAAGAAGAGCTCAAATATATTAAAGATGAGTATTTGAAGATTGAAGGTACCTGGCAGCAAAAAGCACCCAGAGATTTGATGACCGAATCTAATATAGGAAACCAGGTATTAACTAAAGTCGACCAAGGACTTGATGTTCCAACAATAGTTTCTGATATTACAACTTACTTTTCTTTTATAAGTGAAGAAATTAGTCCACCTCTGCAAAAGCTTGTTGAAGTTGTAAATAAAAGCCTGGAAGATTTTAATAAAGTTAGTCTTTTAAAAGATTTGGACTACATTTTAGGTGTAAGCACTGAAGATTACGTAAACAAACGCGAAGGTCCAAACAAAACCTTTTTCGAAGAAAATCTTGGTCATTTATTTGATCAGCTATATTCTCTTTATATATTGAAACGGAAAAAGGAGGTTAACCTGGAGTATGTTATTAATGGATTAAAAGCACTGCATGTGCTTGAAATCTTGACATTACATGAAGAGTTAATTACTTCAGAAGAAGAATTAGCCTACATATTTGATGCAACACCTGTAATCGATCCCATATTTGCTTATTTACGTTTAACACCTTTCAATAATCTAAAACCCATCGGCATAGGAGATTTGAAGGTAGTTAAGCAATGGCTTACACAATATAATGCCGGCGAAGTAGCACATATTGAGAATGTTTTAAAAGGTGAGTCAAAAAAAAGAACCCACAGACGTTTGGACAGGCGTGAAGATATTTTATCTCTGGAAACAGAAAAAACGGAGGAAACAGAAAGAGAAACTCAAACCACAGATCGTTTTGAATTAAAGCAGGAAACAGAGTCCACCATCCAGCAAGATCTGAGTGTTCAGCTTGGAACTTCTGTTAGCGCAAAATACGGTATGGTTGAATTTGCCGCCAACGGAAGCTTTGCTTTCAGTCAATCCTCTACTGAATCAAGAAGAAACTCAGCCAATTTTGCAAAAGATATCGTTGACCGCTCACTTACCAGGATACAAAAAAGAGTAAGAGAAGAAAGAACAAGCAAAAATTTGCATGAGATTGAAGAAACAAATGAGCATGGCTTGGGTAATATTGGCGGCGATAAACACATCTCTGGGATTTATCATTGGGTAGATAAACAATATAAAGCACAGGTTTACAATTACGGCAAACGAATGATGTTCGAATTCATCATTCCCGAACCTTCCGCATTTTATAAATACGCTCAGGAACATAACCTGATGTCAGAAAAAGAAATTACTCCACCCGTTAAACCCGATTTTCCGGCGCTTAATATTTCAACGATTGATAACACTACTGTGGATACCTATTCGGTTAAATACAATCTTTCAGATTTAGAACCCATGCCTGCGGCCGAGATTGAGAGAACGGTTGTTCTGCAACTATCCGACCTTAAAGATGCTGCCACAAAGGAAATTTTTATTGAGATTCCCGAAAATTATATTGCAGTTAGTGCCATTGCAAGCGGGGCCATTGTAAATACTCATCGTGCAGGCGACGGAACAACCAACTTTTCGGGTAATCGTTTGTATATCGGCATCGGTGGAACTTTATTACAGGTAAATAGTGATAATGCATACCATGTGGATTTTGCTAATCAGAGCCTGGCCATCAGCAATGTTTCTAATAAAGCAAATTTTACCGTACTCACAGATAATGTAAAATCATACACTGTCAACCTGGTTTTAAAATGTCTGTTAACAGATAGCGCTAAGCGCAAATGGCAGATCAAAACCTATTCTGATATTATGGATGCATACAATAAATTGCATACTATATACCAGAGCCAGCTGGCTGACTATGAAGAAAAGGTTAATGATTCCGGTGCCGGAATGGGTGTACAGATAAGCGGAATGAACCCGCTGATCAATGCAGACATTATTCAGAATGAATTGAAGAAACATTGCGTTACGCTGATTGCTAAAGAATTTGATACTGACTCATCAGACGATACAACCTTCGATGCGATAAAATATGCAAACCCTCCAATCATTGATTTTCCGAAGATCGATATTGAAGATGCAAAAGGTGAGGGCAAACTTATCCAATTTCTGGAGCAGGCATTCGAATGGGCTCAGATCTCCTATCTTTTATATCCTTATTTCTGGGGAAACAAAAATAACTGGGAAAAGGCCCAGACTTTTTATAATGATGAAGATCCTTTGTTTGGAAAATTTCTTCAGTCAGGCGCATCAAGGGTTTTGGTTCCAGTACGCACGGCTTACGAAATAGCGGTTTTGCACTTTCTCTACACCAGGGAACCCTGGAATGGAGGTCCCGCTCCGGGTCTTTACGATAATCTATATCTGCCGATTTATGAGGAGTTACATAACCAACAGGACGATCTGAACAGTGCAGCACCTGCAAGTGATGCCTGGGATGTTATCATTCCAACAACACTGGTTTACCTTAAAGACAGCACTTCAGAATTACCCGTTTACAAATAATATCCGGTTATGAGTGCTAATCCTTTAGCTGATGAAATTCTGGCAACTGTACCAACTGGAGCTGAGCTGCAAAAAAAATCCCAAAAAGCAAATAAGGATAAACCCGACCTTAATAAGATCAGAAAAACATTTGAGTTCTGGAGTGATGTTTTCATAAATCTGGGAGAAGATATTTTCAAGAAACAGAATTCTGAATCCATCCGGTTTTCTAAGGCTGTGCCCAATATTTTAATGACTAGGGTTTCTGCATTCAAAGAACGAAACAAATTGCTAGAAACAGGATCCGCCGAAGGCTTTAAAGCCCAAGAACAACAGTTCCTAATCAAATCGAGCGGGTGCCTGGTTTCAATATCAGAAATAGAATCATTTATCGGGATAGCAGAAAATAAGCTCTTTGATGAATTGAAAACCTTTAAAAAGACTGCCTTGGGACAGATAAAAAAACCGGATATGGAGCTGGTTAATAGGGCCACCCGAGGCTGTAGGGAACTTGCAGATCTAATTCGAAAAATATCTTATTGCAAAAAAATCGCCAGGGAGTACTCAATTAACTATTATGACGTATTGGCTCTATACCGACAAGAAGGTGGTCTTGTACTCACACCTTTTAAGGATTCTTACCTTTTTGGAACCTTAATTAATACGGAGAAAATGCAATGTCGCTCTCCAGATGTTGTACTGTCTTTGTCTATCATCGAGAAATTTAAAAAGCCAACTTTTTTAATAGAACCAGAACGGACTATCAATAAAAAATCAGGTTTACCACAACTTGAAACTTTGGCAAAACGTCCCGGTTTTAATCTTGCATACTCAACTTCTATAAAAAATGCCAGCAATGAGACTTACCGAATGATCATGATTCTGGCTAATTTATTGGTAACAGGTGGCTTGGACATTCTGCTGAAAAACCCACCAAACTCCCATGATGAACTTTCTCAGCTCTTTAAACAAAACCTAAATAACTCCCAATCCTTTGCTGAGCGGATCACTAATTTCACTCCCTTCCTTAAGATTGATAATTTGGCGCTGCAAAGTGAGTTTCTGACATTATTTCTTGGTCTTATGCTTTTTATATTCGAACATGAAAGTCATAAGGGCACTATTCCAAAGATTTACGATCTAAGTAGCCAGGCTGAAGACTTGATAAATCAGTTATTTCGGAGTCATCATATTGAGGTCAAACAGAACAAAAAAAGCGGAAAACTCGCTAATATTTGTCTCATCGGAAACAATCAGAGCCCCGACACATTATTGGTCCTAAGAATTCAGGCCATGTGGTATACAACTAGGCGTTTCCCTTATACTCTGCTGGCTTTTAGAGATCGGGATGAATCCTTTAAAAAACTACCTCCATTTTCTCCTTTTGTAAATTATATGCGTTTCCATGCGGATGAACTTATATTCCTCGGAATCCTGATCAGGGTATTGAAAAGCTTTAGAGCATCGAAAAAACTTTGGACTAAAAAAATCGGTAGCAAGAAAGCCCCTTCAGATCTGAAATTCCCTGACTTTAAACCCGAAGAAGAAACTATGATTAAAAAAGCCTTTGATGGAATTAAGGGTATAAAAGATGACATCAGCAATCCAATAAAAAGCTGGTCATCACTTGGTCTGGTTGATTATTATATCCAGAAAAAAATCATTCCAGCATGGTTTGATCAAAACGAATTTACAACTGATACAGCAGACTATAAAATAAGAGTTGTACAAAGCGAAGTTGCTTTGAATATAATGCGCATCATAAAAAAATATGAACTTATAGATACACTAAACTTTATCCTGGAATTTACACCAATAAAAACATTTTTCGATATTAAGGTCTTTGAAGATGGAAACAATCCAGAAAGAAAGCTTTTTATGACCAAGGTTTTCACCAAATCGCACAGCTTTGAGCGAGTAAGATTGGTTTACAAAGCTGCAGATGAAAACTCCGCTTTGGAAGAGGAGTAAAAATTAATAAAGCTGGAATATTCCAGCTTCATTAATTTATAGTTTTATTGAAAAATCAGGTTTGTATAATCCCAACATTAAATTTTTTCTCTATCGGCGATTGATTTGCCGCTTCAATTCCCATAGAAATCACTTTTCGGGTTTCAAGCGGATCGATAATTCCATCTACCCACAAACGCGAAGCAGCATAATATGGAGTTGTTTGCCGGGTATATCTGTCGGTAATTTCTTTCAATAATTCGTCTTCCCGCTCCTGAGTTATCTCTTCACCTTTTGACTTAAGTGATGATTCTTCTATCTGCAACAATACTTTTGCTGCCTGCGAACC
>JBBRCI010000009.1:0-51530 GCA_038204935.1 Sphingobacteriales bacterium
TCTGCTTTTAAATTTGCTTTTAAAACCGGATTATTTATCCAGTGTCTCTTTCTTTTCGATCATGTAGGAGATGAACAATCCCAGGCCACCAAAAATTCCTATTAAAGAAAAATAAATTGCCGGGTTATCATCCCTTCCCCACTTATCACTAAAGTTTAAAACGGTGTGATCTAAAACATAGGCTAAAAACAAACCTATACCTGCTCCCATTAATAACAATCCCCATTTTAGGTTTCTGTAGGGCTGAGGTTGTGGACGATTTAATTTTGGATCCATTCCGTTTTGGATCATAGCCATGTTTTCTTTGTTACTTAAATAACGCCATCCAAAAAGCAAAGCAAATAGGCCTAAGCCGAGTAAAATTGGAATTAATATAGCTTCCATATTGTATAAAGTTAAAGGTTAATTAATATTTTAATTTTTTGTGATGTTCAAACATTTGCAATCTATGACTACATGATTTTCAGACAGGTTACACCTTCAATCAAAATTTTTAAAAGTATTTGAATTAACAGCAAATCAGTAACAATATATAAATTTGCATATAAGCACAAAGAGGCAATTTTTGCTGTAACCTTTAATTATCTCAGGTAGTCATAGTATTACTGATGCAGAATAAATTTACCGATACAGAGTTGATCTCGCGGGTGTTGTCCGGCAATCAATCGGCCTATGCCGAATTGATTAAGCGTCATCAGCGCTTTGTATTTACATTGGCTTTGCGGTTTGCTAAAAACAGGGAAGATGCCGAAGAAATTGCACAGGATTGTTTTGTAAAAGCGTATCGGTCGTTAAATAATTTTCAGCAAACTTCAAAATTTACTACCTGGCTATATACAATTGTTTATACTACCGCGATGACTTTTTTGCGCAAAAAAAGAGTATCAACCGTAGATATTGACGATGAAGAATCGCACCTGCAATTAGAAAATCATATTTCTGAATTTAAAGCAGATACTATTGAACACAAATCTAAAATGCACTACGTAAACCAGGCTATAAATCAGTTATTACCTGACGACGCCAGCATTATCACTTTGTTTTACAAGGGCGAACAATCGCTGGAAGAAATTGCAAAGGTTTTAGGGATGGAAGCAAATACTGTAAAAGTTAAACTTCACCGGGCCCGACATCGTTTAAAAGAAAAAATTGAACGATTATTACATCATGAAGTAAAGGAATTATTATGAATTCAATAGAAGAGCGCATCTGGAATTACATAGATGGAACCTGCAGTTTGCAGGAGCGCAAAAAAATAGAAGAGTTAATTGAATCAGATCCGGATTATAAATTCACTTATAACGAACTGAAAGCCGCTGAATTTGATTTTAAATTATTAGATCTGGAAGAGCCATCTATGAGTTTTTCCAGAAATGTAATGGAGAAAGTTAAGCTTGAAACCGCACCGGGTACTTTTAAATCATTGGTAGATAAGCGCATTATATACGGAATTGCTGCTTTTTTCCTGATAAGTATTATTATCCTTTTGGCAGTCACATTTTACCAAATCGATTGGTCAGAAACAGTTAGTTTAAAATTGCCTAAGTATAAATTGCCGGAAATAAATCTCTCTCCCTTGTGGGAAAGCAGATTTATAAAGACTTTTTTCTTTACAGATATAATTTTAGCGCTATATGTACTTGATTCTGTACTTAGAAAACGATTACGTACAAAATAAATTAACCCAAAAAATATTTTAAAATTTCTCAAACAATTTTAGAACTTTTATAAATGATTTGGGTTTATAAGAGGAACCATTATTTGGTTTAATTGTGATAAGGTTTAGGTTGAAAGTCCCTTGCAGCGATGCAAGGGGCTTTTTTTCATTAAACCTGCTATTTAATAATTAGAGGAGTGCAGGCAGAATTTTCCGTATTTTCAATGGTCAGATTAAAAATTTCATCTAAAAACCCAAATCTCATCCGTCATAAATAAGTAAATTACACTAAAACCAATAAGTTATGAAAAAATTAAACCTGCAAATTTTACTGATTCTGGTCAGTGTATCAGCATCGGTTATTCAGTCTAAAGCTCAGACTCTCAATGTTCCGCCGCCAAGTCCAACACAAACTATTAAACAGCAATTTGCTTTATCAGAAATTGAATTGACATATTCCCGTCCCGGAGTAAAAGGACGTAAAATCATGGGCGAATTGGTTCCCTATAATGAAGTTTGGCGCACTGGCGCAAATGCATCAACCAAAATTAAATTTGGAGAAGATGTTAAATTAGAAGGTAACAATGTTCCAAAAGGTGAATATGCTTTGTATACTATTCCCGGGAAAGATGAGTGGACCGTAATTTTAAGTAAAAACAATACCCTTTGGGGTGCTTTTGGCTATAAACCAGAAGAAGATCAAGTCCGCTTTAAAGTTAAAAGTATGAGCGCACCCATGATGATGGAAACTTTTACCATGCAATTTATGGATTTAAAGCCATCTTCAACTAATCTGCACATGATGTGGGATAATACCATGATTAAATTCAACATCTCTGCCGACATTGATGCAAAAATAAGTAAGCAGATTGCGGATGCAATGTCACCGACGGATAAGCGCCCATATTACTCTGCCGCATCTTATTATTTCGAAACCGGAAAAGATATGAACCAGGCTTATGAATGGGCGAAAACAGCTGTCGAATTAAATCCTTCGCAATACTGGGTGGAGTATTTAAAAGCACAAATAGAGCTGAAGATGGGGAATAAAAAAGCTGCTATAGCATCTGCTACAAGCTCTATGGAGCAAGCCAAAACACAAAATAATCCTGATTACGTGGTTCTGAATCAAAAATTAATCGCGGAAGCGAAAAAATAAATTGAAAAACCCCAAAATTGATTAGCCTTTTTATTCTAGCTGGCTCATATGAATAATCAACAAAACTCCCCTCCTTTTTTCCAAGGAGGGGCCGGGGGTGGTTTAAGCTATAAATCAATTAATAGTCCATTAACCCCTCAGTCCTGCGGATAGCTCCCCTTGAAATAAGGAAAGCATTAGCGTATTTAGCATGAGATAATAATATTACACCGCTACTCCACTCCTTTTTTCAAGGAGGGGCCGGGGGTGGTTTTATCTATAAATCAATTAATAGTCCTCTAACCCCTCAGTCCTTCGGACAGCTCCCCTTGAAATAAGGGGAGCATTAGCGTATTTAGCATGAGATAATAATATTACCGCTACTCCCCTCCTTTTTTCAAGGAGGGGCCGGGGGTGGTTTAAGCTATAAATTAATAGTCTAATAATAATAGTCCATTAACCCCTCAGTCCTTCGGACAGCTCCACTTGAATAAATCGGAACATTATCGTATTCAGCATGAAAGACTATTAATATTTCAGTTCTTCGGAAAGCTGCCTTGAATTAAGTAGAGCATTATTACTGTTTTGTTGCTGGCTCACATAAATATTAAACACAACTCCGTTTTTGTTTTTAATACTCTCGTAAAAAGTATAGCGTTGCTTTTTCTTTCCCTTCCGGGACGGTTTTTTCATTAAAAAAAGAAAATTCAGAAGAAGATTTTTTACTAATGGTATAAGAAACGGTAGTGTCCTTAGCGGAGTTGCTGCTGGATGGCTTTGGGTAGGTTAAATTGATCATATTATTACCAAGCGTATAATTCCCTTTTGTTAATTCCCGCTCAAAATATAAATCAAAATTCAGATCAGAATAAAGCAGTATGTAACTGTTTGAACGTTCAATATCTGTTTGCGAAAACATGAGTTCGCCGGACGAATTGAAATACTGATACTCTATTTTTTGAAGAGCCCATTTTTCATCAATGCGTTTTGCAACAGGTATTTCATTTTTTTTACAGGAAGCGAAAAAGATTACAAATCCTAAAAAAAGAATAACGGAATAGATCTTCTTCATAGGTTTAGTTTTAATGAAAAGATCATACAATTTAAGCAATAAGCTTTGATTGATAAAAATGTTTAAGCTAATTCAGGTTGAAAGTGCTTTTTATAGAATTGAGAAAGCAGTAAAGAAATTAGTACCACTAATAAACAGCCAACCACATTAAGCCATAAAAAAGCCATTATATCTGCAATCCAGCAAGAAAAAACAATTATTTCGGTAATTACTGCTGCGGCAAAAACTGCTGCGCCGCCAATTTTTTTGAGATAAAATGCCACGATAAATATTCCTAGAATAGTCCCGTAAAACAGCGATCCCAGAATATTTACAGCTTCAATTAAGTTGCCCAATTTACTGGCGTACAATGCCATGGTAATACAAACCATTCCCCAAATAACCGTCGCCCAGCGTGAAGCCGCCAGATAATTTCCTTCGGCATCGTCTTTATGAACCAGCCGTTTATAGATATCAATTACAGTAGTTGATGCCAGTGAATTTAAAGCACTAGCCGTTGAACCCATAGAAGCCAGAAAAATAATCGCGATTAGCAAACCAATTAAACCACGCGGCAAATACTGAGTAACAAAGCTCAGAAATACATAATTGTTATCATTGGTATCAGCATCCGGATCATTTTTCACCATCAGATCTACCGCTTGTTTTCGTATAGATTTTGTTTTCTCATCTGCCTTTTGCAGGATGATCCGGCTTTTATCAACTTCTTTTTCGTTACCGGATTCTAAAGCATCATTTAACACATTAACCTGAACCTGTTTCTCCCTAAAGGCTTCCGAATAATCATTCTTTATTTTTTTCAGATCTCCTTCATAGCTGCTTTTTTCAAGTTTATTTAATTCATAACTATTAAAGAAAATGGGAGGTTGATTGTATTGATAAAAGGCAAAAACCAGCACTCCAATTAACAAAATCAGAAACTGCATGGGAATTTTTACCAGTCCGTTCATTAATAAACCCAGCCGGCTCTGACTAACAGAAGCTCCGGTTAAATATCTTCCAACCTGACTTTGATCTGTTCCGAAGTAGGAAAGCTGCAGAAAAAATCCACCGATTAAACCACTCCAAACGGTATATTGATTATTCCAGTCGAAAGAGAAATCGATTGCATTGGTACGGCCCATTTTGCCCGCAATTTGGATAGCTTTTCCAAAACCAATATTTCCTGGAAGGAGATGAACAACCATAATTCCGGCCAAAAATAAGCCTGAAAAAATAATACTCATTTGCATTAACTGGGTGTACGAAACAGCCTTTGTGCCGCCGTAAACCGTATATGTTACTACCAGACAGCCAATAAAAAGCGTTGTATAGGTAGTATCAATATTTAAAATGGTAGAAAGAATAATGGATGGCGCATAAATAGTAATACCGGTAGAAAGACCTCTCTGAATTAAAAACAAAAATGCTGTTAAGGCCCTCGTTTTCAGGTCAAACCGTTTCTCAAGAAATTCATAAGCGGTGTAAACCTTTAACCGGTGAAATATGGGAACAAAGGTGATGCACAAAACGATCATGGCCAGAGGGAGACCGAAATAGAACTGTACAAAGCTCATTCCGGTGCTGAATGCCAGACCCGGAGCAGATAAAAATGTGATGGCGCTGGCCTGAGTTGCCATCACCGAAAGGGTAACATGATACCAGGGCAAGGATCGATTGCCCAGCAAAAATCCATCAATATCCTGGGTACCACGACTTTTATAGAGACCGTATAGTACTATTCCGATCAAAGTAATAAATAGTACGACCCAGTCTATATTACTCATTCAAATGTTTTAGTAAACACATAAAAAAGCAATATCAACAGAGCCAGCCAGATAACCAAAAGGATATAAAACTGGTTCCAGGTTTTAACAAAGGGAGGAAGTTCCTGTTCAGACTTCACGGTTTTTAACCAGTACGTTTACAAAGAAACCTGCAGTTAATAAGCCTAAAATTGCTCCTAATAAAACAAATAATATGTTTCCGGTTACTACCCATGCAGTTAAAATACCGCAGATTACTGCCAGAATATAAAATAAAGAGTAGTTTTTAGTTTCTTGAGTCTCGTGATTTTCCATTATTAATTTGTCTTATTTTTTGCGATCAAATTTACAAATAATCTGTAAGCACCGGGTATCCCGGCAGGTAATTGTCTGAAAAAAGCTAAGGATGTATACACAAATTTGCCTTTCCCATAATCTGCAACTATTAATGAGCCTGGGTTTGGACTTTCGTTAGGGTCATTTAGTTTTAAAACCGATTGATATTTTGGATCAACATCCGAAAGAAAATAAATTCCCCTTTCCTGAATCCAGCCACTAAAATCATTCGCCGTTATTTTATTGGGATAATTTAAAATTCTTGCCTCCGGATTTATGATACTCACTTCAGCTTCTTCGTCTGTTACCCGATCGCGGGAAATTTTAAATGGATACGGACCAATTTCTGAGATCATTAAAGAGTTATTTACATTGTATTGAACCAGATAAGTTCCGCCGTTTCTAACGTATTCCATTAATTTCGGCTGCATAAATTTCATGCGTTTATTTACATTGTAAGCTCTCACACCGGCAACAATTGCATCGTAGCCGGATAAATTTCCATATAGAATCTCATTTTCGCTCAGCACACTTACATCATACCCGATCTGTTTCAACGATTCAGGGATTAAATCTCCGGCTCCAGCAAGATAACCAATTCTTTTTCCGTCTGTCTTCAAATCAAGTCTTTCCAAACGCGTTTCTGCCAGAGGAAATAAAGTGATCAAAGGAATATGTTCGTAGCCTATTTCTTTAAATCCGCGATTGTAAATTTTATTATTTACATTCAGATTGATCTGTAAATCGCCACTTTTTGCTCCGTTAACGGGAATCAATCTTAAATTAATGGTTTGTTCGTCGCCCTTGCTTTTCAAATCGAAATCTACAGCAACTGGTTCAGAATTCCATCCCTGAGGAAGATCAAGTGTTAATTTGCCCTTTGCGTTATCGGTAAAACTCTTTAATTGAACCTGAATAGTTTTTGAATTGATACCGGTAAATAAATACGCCTTTTCCGCCAATGTTGCCGTAACCGGAGGCGCAATTTGAAGCGGTTGATAGATTTCTCCACGAACCTGATCGGTGTATTTATATTGAACAGGCTTTATATATTGAATTTCTTTACCAGATATATTATATGTAAACGTAGTTTCTACGGCATTCGGATTCTGAGGATTTCCGGTTAATTCAATATCCGGAATTGTATAAGAACCAACCGAATGTTTTTCTGAAAGCCAGTAAGGTTCAGAAATCTGTTTAGCTAAACTGCCAGATTTTTCTTGTGCGATAATATCTTTTTGAAGCTGATTATTGATCATTTTTCCATCTAAACTTTTCCAGATAACCGGAACGGTAGAATTAACAATAACCTCCGAACGAATTTCAACAGTATCTGAAATAGCATATTTTTGTTCCGCAGAAAAACTTTCAAACCATAATCCTGCAGCAGCAGCAATTATTTGTTTGGCCTCCAGAAGTTTTTGATCTAATATTCCATTTGTATTTAATTTTTCAATCTGAGTTAAAACAGAAGTTAAACCCGAAACAGATTTTGAAGGATCTTCAATATTAAAATTTTGATTGATTTGCTGAAGCGATTTTGAGATTGCATCGCCACCTTTAATGCGATTCCAGCTTAAATCGATTCTATCAAATAAATCCTTTTTTGCAGGTTCTCCGGCTGTGAGTGTAAAATATTCAAATGATTGTCCGCGTTGGCGTGCACTTCCAAATCCCTGACTTTTATGATTAGAGCGACTTTCCGCTGCAATTTCTCCATAACTTTTTCCCAATAAAGGGTTAAAACCGCCCACGTCAATTTTCAACTGATCTTCGGAAGTTGTATTTGTACCTCCAAAATTATAAGTGTTCCAGAAAAGACGTTTTGCCTGCCAGACTTTTACATATTTTAATTGCTCCGGGAAACGGTTTGCATCCGCGGCAGCGCTAAAAGCCTCGCGTGCAATAATTGCTGAAGCCGCATGATGACCATGACCGGCACGGGCATCTTCAGGAAAACGGGTAATAATAACATCAGGACGAAACTTGCGAATCACCCAAACTGCGTCTGCCAGAATTTGCTCTTTGCCCCAAAATTTAAAGGTTTCATCAGATGTTTTTGAATACCCAAAATCATTAGCACGGGTAAAAAACTGTTCAGCCCCATCCGTGCGGCGGGCAGCTAAAAGCTCCTGGGTTCTAATAAGTCCCAGCAATTCTGCCTGTTCATTTCCAATCAGGTTCTGACCGCCATCTCCACGGGTAATTGCCAGATAACCGGTCCTTACTTTTCTTTCTTTAGAAAGATAGGCCAGCAAACGAGTATTCTCGTCATCGGGATGTGCGGCTATATACAATACACTTCCCAACGTATTTAATTTTTCGATACCTAATTTGATTTCTGCCGAATTGAGTTGCGGCGCATATTGCGCTTTCAGAATAAACGGGACGAACAATAATAATCCGCAAAAAAGTTTGAGTTTAGTCATGCCTGAGATATAATCATCCGAAAATAAGAAAAATCGTACCTGATGAAGAATTTCTATTTCTTCGGCTACGCACTCATTCCAAGCCAATTTGTCATTTTATAATCAATTAACGCCCTGTAATTAAAATTTTCAAAATTGTATTTGTATTAATCAATCGATTGATTAATTTTGCTGTCATGGAAAAAGTCTCTGATAAATCAGATAAAAAGGACCTCATTTTAGACGTAGCGGAAAAATTATTTTCCGAGCTGGGTTTTGATGGCGCATCTACCAGACATATTGCCAAAGAGGCCGGAATAAATATGGCGATGCTTAATTACTATTTCGGGAGTAAAGATGGATTGTATAAGTCTGTTTTAGAAAGAAGGTTAGGCGGTTTCAGACAAACCCTGAGTAATTTAAACGAAGAAAATATCTCCTCATGGGATAAAATTAACCGTTGCGTTGAATTATACGTTGACCGGGTAATGGGTAACGAATGCTTCCACAGATTAATAAACCGGGAAATGTCTTTACAGCAACGCTCGGAAACCTCGGATTTTATAAGCGAGACTATGATGCGCAATGTAAATGAGGTAAAACGGATTATTGAGGAAGGCGTTAAAAATGGAACTTTCAGACAGGTAGATATAGAAATGACCGTTGCAAGTATAATGGGAACCAAGCTTTTTGTAGTGAATTCTACTTTGCTCTCATCTAAATTAATGAATAAAGATCTGACTGACCCTGAGGTTATGAAAGCTGAAATAAAGCCCAGAATTATTGCCCACCTGAAAGAATTAATAAAATCTCACCTCACTATAAACACAAAATAATATGAATAAATATATTACCAGATTTTTAAGAAATCGGGCAATAAAAATGATGCAGCGATATGGCATTATGAGCGTATTAGTCTTTTTTTCTTTATCTGGATTTTCGCAGGAAACCAAGCAACTAACGTTACAGCAAGCTTTGGATCTGGGTATCCAAAACAGCAAACAGCTAAAAATATCTCAGACCAGAATTGATATCGCGAAAGCAAAATATGAGCAATTAAGATCTTTGCAATATCCTCAGGTAAAAGTAAATGCTGGGTATTCCAGACTAAGTGAAGTTCCTGAATTTATTTTTCCCGGGCAGACTAGTTCTTTTTTCCCAAGCATTGAAAATTCTTCCAGAGTCGGAGTATCATTGGTTGAACCTATTTTTGGCGGTTTCAGAGCAAAATCATCTATTGAATCAGGGAAATTTTTGATTAAGGCATCTGAGTTTGATGCCGAAAAAGACCGCTCTGACATTGCACTGAACATTGTAAATGCCTATTACAACTATTACAAACTTCAGGAATCAAAAAAACTTGTTGACGAAAATTTATCAGGAAGCAGACAACGTTTAAAAGATGTTGAGAATCTGGCTAAGAATGGTGTGGCAAGCAGAAATGATATTTTACGATCAGATCTGCAGGTTTCAACTATTCGCTTATCGCAGATAGATGCCGAGAACAACATAAAAATTGCCAATTACAACATGAATATTTTATTGGGTTTACCAGAAAATACTATTCTGGCAATAGATAGTTCGTCCATTTTTACACAGAAAGATTTAAAACCTTATCAGGAATATGTTGAAGATGCGGCACAAAATAGAAGCGAATTAAAAGGTGCAGATATCAGGACTCAAACTGCTATTAATAATTTAAAAGTTAGCAAGGCAAATTACTTTCCGGTAGTTAGTCTGGTTTCAAATTACTTAAACGCCAACCCAAACCAGCGGTTGGTACCGGCACAGCCAAAATGGTACGACACATGGGATGTGGGAATTGGATTATCGTACGATATTACTTCGCTTTTTACCAACAAACACAATGTTTCTGAAGCAAAAACACAGATAGACCAAAGCCGGATTTTTACAGATCAGTTATCTGATGTGATAAAAATGGAATTAAATCAAAATTACATAGGTTATCAGCAACAAATCCAAAAGATTGAAGTGAACAAAAAAGCAGTTGAACAGGCAACAGAAAATTACCGGATGGTAAAGAATAAATATATGAACCAGGTTGCCATATTAACTGATGTTTTAGATGCGGATATTCTGCTTCTTCAATCAAAATTAAATTACGCCGTTGCCCAGGCAGATGCAGAAATAGCTTATCAAAGACTTTTACAATCAACCGGAAAATTATAATTCAACAATACAATGGAAGAAAAAGAGAAAACAAAAAACGCTAAACCAAAAAAGAAATTTTTACCCTTTATATTGGCGGGCTTATTTATTGCAGCCCTGATTTTTGGATATACAAAATACAAATTCGCTAGCAATCACGAGGAAACCGATGATGCACAGGTTGAAGGAAATATTAGTCCGGTTGCGGCACGTGTACCGGGATATATAACTGAAATATTTATTGAGGATAATCAGCTGGTTAAAGCCGGAGATGTTTTAGTAAAGTTAGATGATCGCGATCTGCAGAATAAAGTGGAGCAGGCAGAAGCAGCTTTAGAGAATGCCAAAGCAAATTTACAGGCGGTTAAAGCAAATGTAACTTCGAGCAGAAGTAATATTTCTACTGGCGGGGCAAATATCGATGCTGCAAAAACAAAAGTTTGGCAGGCAAAACAGGATTATAAACGTTATGCCAACTTAATTAAAGATGGCTCAATTACACAGCAACAATTTGATGGCGTAAAAGCAGCGAGAGATGCTGCAGAAGCACAATTGCAGGTTGCCATCCGTCAGCAAAACTCTTCTCAGGCTGCAACAAACGCAACGGGAAGTCAGGTAGCTGTTGCGCAGTCTCAAATTAATCAGCGTCAGACTGAATTGGATTTTGCCAGATTGCAATTGTCTTATGCAACAATCAAAGCAAGTAACAGCGGTTTTATCGCCAAAAAGAACATCCAGGTTGGTCAGTTAGTGCAACCCGGACAAGCATTGTTTGCAGTTGTTCGTGATAATAAGCTGTGGGTAACAGCAAATTTTAAGGAAACGCAATTAGAAAATATAAAAGAAGGCCAAGCGGTTACCGTAAAAGTTGATGCTTTTTCTAATAAAGAATTTAAAGGAAAGGTGGAATCATTTTCCCCGGCAACGGGCGCAAAATTTTCTCTTTTGCCTCCGGATAATGCCAGCGGAAACTTTGTAAAAGTTGTACAACGTGTACCGGTAAAAATTTACCTGGAGAAAGATAATGATCTTGAAAATCTGCGTGCAGGTATGAACGTAAAAGCAATCGTTTCGGTAAACTAAATGGAGTCTACTGTTGAAACTGGTTTCCGTAAATGGATTATTGCGGTAACCGTAATTGTATGTTCTCTTCTGGAACTTATTGATACCTCTATTGTAAATGTGGCCATCACTCAGTTAATGGGTAATCTTGGCGCTACTTTAAGTGAAGTTAGCTGGGTAATTGCGTCCTATGGAATTGCCAATGTAATTATTGTTCCGATGACGGGCTGGCTTTCGGCACAGTTTGGTCGGAAGAATTATTTTGCTGCATCTGTAGTTTTATTTACAGTTGCCTCTTTTCTTTGCGGAAGTTCAACCAGCATTTGGGAACTCGTATTTTTCAGGTTTATCCAGGGAATTGGCGGTGGCGCTTTATTAGCAACTTCGCAAACAATTTTATACGAAACCTTTCCTCCCAACCAAAAAGGATTAGCCAGTGCATTGTATGGAATGGGCGTATTAATGGGACCAACCCTGGGACCAACAATTGGCGGCTATTTGATTGATGATTACAGCTGGCCTTATATATTTTATGTAAACATCCCGGTAGGTATTGCCGCTACGGTTTTAACGTTGATGTATATTAAAAATCCGCCTTATATGACGGGTAACCGAACACCTGCATCACAGGTTGACTGGCTTGGCATTGGACTTTTAGTGGCCGGAGTTGGTTCACTACAATTGGTTTTAGAACAGGGCGAACGCGAAGATTGGTTTTCATCTCCATTTATAACAGTATTTGCTATAGTTGCCGCTGTTGGAATTGTTGGGTTTATCTGGAGAGAACTGACCGCTAAACTTCCAATTGTAGATTTACGGGTTTTGAAAAATCGCAACCTTGCCGTGGGAACCTTATTTTCGTTTATTCTCGGTTTTGGATTATTTGCAAGTGTATTTATAGTTCCGGTTTTTGTACAAAGTATATTGGGATTTACAGCATTGCAAACCGGATTAATGCTGATTCCGGGAGCTATAGCCACCGGGTTTATGATGCCCATTGTTGGAACCATGATTCAGAAAGGCATTTCTCAGAAATATATGATCGCTGTTGGTTTCGTCATATTCTTTGTATTTACTTATTGGGTTTATTCAATTATTACCCCGCAGGCCGGCGAAAGTGATTTCTTTTTCCCGCTCATATTAAGAGGTGTGGGTTTGGGCTTATTGTTTGTTCCGGTTACAACTTTCTCCTTATCAACCTTAAAAGGAAGAGATATTGCGGCTGGCGCCGGATTAACAGCGATGGTTAGACAGTTGGGAGGTTCCTTTGGTGTTGCAATCGTTTCAAGCTTTATTGCCAGTAAGGCTTTTGTTCACAGAAGCGATCTACTTAGAAATATTTCAATATATGATCTTTCTGTACAGGACAGACTTAAAAGTTTGCAGCAGGGATTTATGCAAAACAGCGGCGACGCGGTAAAATCTCAGAATCAGGCTTATAAAGCTTTGGATTTGATGATTACCAAACAAAGTTATATTCTGACCTATATGGATACCTTTTTAATATTGGGAGTATTCTTTTTATTATGTATCCCTCTGGTATTTTTGATTAGAAAAGGAGCTGCAGGAAATAAAGTTGATCTTTCAGCGGTTCACTAAAAAAGAAACGGTCAGATAAATAATTATCTGACCGTTTACCCAAAAATTATAAATAATTAAATTACTTATAATCCTTAAAGTAATTTACCACAAGCCCAAGATACAATCACTGCATGTCTGACACATGTTATCGCAATACTACTTTAAGGTTGATTAACCTTTAAGTTTTAAAAATACAAATTTTAAGGAGCTATGTCAAAATAGTTTTCAACATAAATTGAATGTTTTTTGTAATGTATTAAAAAAATTACTAAAAAATTAACTTCCCTGTAGAGGTTATTAAAGAAGCGATCCTTACCGCATCAAAAATTCTTTCCTCTACAGTTCCCATTTTCATCAGTGAATCTTCATGTGCGTTCACACACATTTCGCATCCGTTAACCGCTGAAATAGTTAAACTCATCAATTCAAAAAATTCTTTACCCGTTACCGGCTTCATCATAATCTGCATCCGAATACGTGCCGGAATTTGAGAATATTTTTCTTTTTGCGTGAAATGTCTGAAACGGTAGAAAACGTTATTTGATGCCAATAAAGATGCACACGCTGCAGCTTCAGCAATTTCTTCTGCATTCGCTTCATTATCCGATGCAAATTTTTTGAAAAAGTTAATTAACACCGCATTCTTTTCATTTACAGCAACACTTAAACCTATTAAGCCAATTTCTTTTGCACTTATAAATTCTGAACTCAATACACTGTTAAAGTTTAGTTTCAGATCTCGTAAATAGCGGGAATTGCCGTCTTCTAAAAGTGAAAGAGCTTCTGTTCTATGCGTTCCATCAGCAGACATTGCTGTTAAAATCTCTTGTATTGTTTCTGTACTTTCTGACATTCTATCTAAATTTTAGTAATAAAAAAACTCCTCCAAAATCAATTATGATTTATGAAGGAGTCTTAAACTTATTTAATTAAACGCTTAACGTTTCCTGACCTTTTTCCCAGTTACAAGGGCAAAGTTCATCAGTTTGTAAACCATCCAATACACGGATAATTTCTTTGACATTACGTCCTACATTCAAATCATTTACACAAACCCAACGCACAATGCCGGTTGGATCAATTATGAAAGTTGCACGATATGCAATTTTCTCTGTTGGCTCTAAGATACCTAACTCTTCTGCCAATGATTTAGAAGTATCTGCAAGCATTGGAAATTTTAAATCTCGTAAATCATCGTGATTATTTCTCCATGCTAAGTGAACAAATTCTGAGTCTGTAGACGCACCAATTAAACGTGCGTCACGATCTGAAAAATCACCAAAAGCTTTGTTGAATTCAGCAATTTCTGTTGGGCAAACAAAAGTAAAATCTTTTGGCCACCAGAACATTACCGTCCAAACGTTATCCTCATTAACTAAATATTCTGAATTTATTGTATCAAATTCTTTTCCTCTTTCAATACTTACAACTGCTTTTTTCTCAAACGAAGGGAATTTCTGTCCTATAGTAATCATATATATATTTTAAAATTTATAACTGCCGCAAAGGTAAGTTTATAAAACCCGGCAGTCAACCTAATTACAGGAAAAGGTCATTCTTTTTATTGATGATGGTATAGGCAAAATCTATATCATAAAAAATGATATTGATTTTACAAACATTGGTTTGGCGCAAAAATTATTCTGCAGTTAATTCAACAGTTTCCTTAACGCCTTCGCGATAAGGCGTAGTTTCGAAATTAAATTTTTTATCAAATTTTGAAGAATCGAAGAAGTAATCATTTTTATATTGATACATCATCTCGGGCATTTCACGCATTAGCGGAATAAACACTCCGATCAGTTTTAACATCCATAATGGCAGCGTAAAAACTTTCTTTTTTGCATTCATTTCTTCACAAAAATATCCGATTATTTCTCTTCCAGTAATTTTAGCTTTATCGGTTGGCAAATGCCAAACCTGATTGTAAGCATCTTCTGTGTTTCCTAAAATAGCGGTAGCTTTTGCCGCATCAGGAGTATAAGTAAACGAATGAATCTTATCGGGACTTATAAACCAATTAGGTGTTTTACCTTTCTTAATATTCTTATAAACCGTTTCAATTAAAAAACTCTTTTGATTATTCGGCCCATAAAAATCTGCTGAACGGGCAATCAAGGCGTTTAACTTCCCGGCATGAACTTCCTGCATTAACATTTCAGATATGTCTTTTCTTACCTGTCCTTTTTTAGAAGGTGGATTTATTGCTGACTCTTCTGTCATATGATCTAAAGAATTCAGATCATATAAATACATATTATCAAAAAAAACAAGTTTAGCCTGATGTCTGATACATGAATCTAAAACTGAACGCATTAATTTAGGCCATTGCTCCTGCCATACTTTTAAATCATACTCAAAACCAACCAGTAAATAGACAACTTCTGAACCTTCAATTGCTTTATCAACCATTTCCGGATCAGAAAGATCTGCAGGAAACAAAACATCAGAATCATTTACTTTTACAGGATTTCTGCTTACCAGCCGAATGTGATTTGTGTACGTTCTCAATTCATTTGCAAGCAAAGATCCGATGGTTCCGTTGGCACCTAAAATGGTTTGCATCATGTTAATTAGAATTATTTGTTAATGTTTTTTTTCATAAAATATTCGAGATTTTTCATAGCTGTTTGCTGAACTTTCTGCTTCAAAAAATCCGTCCATCCCAATAATTTACCTTTTAATCCAAAAGCCTGGGATGCCCAATTATAAAAATTAAAATGATCAGTATGTTTGATGATTTTACCTTCCGCAAATTCAAAATCTGCATGAATTATATTGAATACTTTATTTTGAGTTGCAGAAAATGTATAAGTAGCAATCCAGTCTGCATTTCCATTCGTTTCATTTGCCTTTACATTTTTAAATTCAACTTGCAGATCCGTACTTTTCTTAAGCAACATTTCCCACATAGATTTAACCTGATGAGCCGATAAGTTTTTAAAAATAGCATCATTAAATTCAACATTATCTGCATAACAAGCCTGCATAGTTTTATAATCTTTTTGTTGGAAAGCGGTATAAAAACAATCAATCAATTCTTCATTTTGATTCATAAAATATCAGCTGATCCATTATGAATTTAAGATACAAAGATTTAACACAAATTTTTCCGCATAAAAAAAGCGGATGATTTATTCACCCGCTTCAAAATAGATTCTCTTATTAGTGCTTTAGATTCTCTTCAAATAATTTAAAAATACGTTTGTATTCATCAGTCCAGCTTGAAGGCTGAACAAAACCATGATCTTCTACCGGATAAACAGCAAGCTCCCAATTATCCTTTTTCAATTCTATTAAACGCTGCGTTAAACGAACAATATCCTGAAAGTGAACATTCTCATCAACCATACCATGAGCCATCAATAAATGACCTTTTAAGCCTTCGGCAAAGTAAATTGGCGAACTGTTTTTGTAGGCCATTTCATCATTAAAAGGTTCATTTAAAATATTAGAAGTATAACCATGATTATAATGCGCCCAGTCTGTAACAGATCTTAAACCTGCACCAGCAGCAAAAACATCAGGCTCGGTAAACATCGCCATAAGGGTAATAAAACCACCGTAAGAACCACCATATAGACCAACATTTTTTGGATTAACCCCATATTTTTCAACCAGCAATTTGACACCGTCTACCTGATCGGTTAAATCTTTTCCGCCCATGTGACGGTAAATTCCCGTCCGGTGATCGCGACCGTAACCTGCGCTTCCGGTGTAATCAATATCTAAAACAGTATAGCCATTATCTGCAAGCAAATTATGAAACATATATTCGCGGAAATAATTGCTCCACCAGTAATGTACATTCTGTAAATATCCCGCACCATGTACAAAAACTACCGCAGGTTTGTTCAGATCGGCTTTTTCCGGAAGATATAAGCGTGCATTTATATCTGCTCCGTAACGATTTTTAAAGCTGATCATTTGAGGTTCTCTCCATGGATAGCTGTCAAATTCTGCGCTTGTAGAAACGGTTACTTTTTTCGCTTTGGCCCCTGCTTTATTTTCCTGCAGATAAAGTTCCCATGGTTTATTTGATTCTGAATAACGAATTGCCAGCCATTTTTCATCCGGTGAAAGTTGCACTTCATTACCACCTTTCATGCTAGTTAACTGAATTGGCTTACCCCCTGAAACCGGGATTTTGTAAAAATGGGTGATTCCCGGATGCTCCATATTCGCGGTAAAATAAAAGGTCTTTTTGTCCTTAGAAAGGTCCAACGACTGAACTTCGTATTTACCGGATGTTAATTGCTTTTTAGAGCCGTTTTGCAGGTTGAGGGTATAAATGTGGGAATAGCCACTTGCTTCGCTCTGAAAGTAGAAGGTATTCTTGTCAATAAAACCCAAGTTTCCACCACCCCATGAACCGCCAATTCCGGGACCACCAATCCAGGCTTCATCACGCTGACGATCTAGTAAACTTAACTTACCGGATTGTTCATCCAGGCTCATGATCCAGCGGTCTTTATTGTCTAAAGAAAAAGCAACAACAACCGCCTGACTTCCATCTTCATTCCAAAACGGACCGCTTATACCCACTTCCCGATCTGTATTTTTCTTCGCTCTTTCCTCAAGTTGTTTGGGGTAATCTTTAACATAATCTGGAAGGTCTTTTAACCCCGGAATGTTAAATATTTGAATGGAGTAAATAGAATCTCTCTGCTGGTCATAAATGTAATTCTGGTAGGTGGTTAATGGATTTCCAACCTTGCTTCGTGTTTGGATATCTTCGGTATAACCGGAAGCCGTTACAAAACTGGGGACGATTGTATTTTTTAAGCCTTCAGGTTGCTTGCCAATTCTCCAGGTAATATATTTTTCATCAGGACTTATCTGAATATTATTAACGAAACTACGTTCCTCTAAATAGAATTCTTTCGGCCGATTTGCCTGAAATAATTTACGATCCGCTTCATCCAGCTTTTTATCGCTTTCTTCTTTTTTAATGATCTCAAAATCATTCAACTGATCTTGCTTCAACCATTCATCCTGCGCACTTAATTTGCTCTCCGGTTTCTTCCTAACTTTGGTGAAATTTGTAAGCTGTTTAATAGAACTTCCCTGAATAGAAATACTGTATAAATTATCGCCACGCTGAAAAAACACGCGGTCCCCTTTTAAACTAAAAGCCGGATTACTTTCTCTTTCCACAGTTTGAGTCAGCAAAGTTTCCTTACCAGATTTCAAAACCTGAAGAACAAGATCTCCATTACGTTCAAAAGTAATTTTGGACCTATCTTCATTATAATTAACCTGCCGGCGATTTAATCTTTGACGTTCAGCATCTGTTACTTTTTGCGGAACAAGATTATTAGTACTGATCATAAACCTTTCATCACGGGCTTTACTTGCCGGATTCCAGTCAAAATAGATATGCCGGCTGTCTGTAGACCAATCAATATTACTTGGTGAAACGCCCATCCATTTTGGATCACGCATAATTTTTTCGACTGTAAGAGTTGGTTTTTGTTGTGCAGATAAATTGTAAAGAGATGCAGAAAGGACAAATAGTAGAAAGAATTTTTTCATTTAAAATATTTTTAAAGGATTAGATTAAAGCATTCAGCTTTAAATGTGGCAATATATTTTCAAAAATGGTAGTAAACTGCGATTTTCTAAACGCAGCCATTCTTAATCCGCAGAAAACGATCTTCCGATTGTATTTCCAAAAAATATGGCGTTCATAAACAATTTACTGGTGCCGAACCAAAAAGCTCTGAAATTTGGATTATCTGAAAATGAAATCACCTGTCCGTTACCAAAATTATTACAAATAATAGACGCAGAACCTTTCAATGTTTTTTCATTTTGTTTAGAAATATATCCGGCAAGTAAAGGTTTTTCTGTGTAAGCAACTGGTGCGGCAAACGGATTTTTCGGCTTTTCGAACATGCCGGTGCCTTCTCTAAAAACCGGAATACTGTTTCCTTTTATTCCATAAGCAATGGGATGAGTTCTATCTAATCGTGTTTGAAAAATAGCGCCGGGAATAAATTGAGCACCGCTTATTTCCTGTTGTGTATCGTAATTTCTAAAAGCTGTAGAATCAGTGTTTTTAGGATTCTTATATTTTACAGAACTGAAACCTGCAGCATTGGTCCATTTGTTAGCATTTCCAACTGCTATCAAAACTCCACCATTTTTTAACCAGCGTTTTAACTCTGTTTTTCCGGCATCATTTATATCCGAATAATTCCCTTCAGACATCACAACGACCGTATATTTATTTAAATCAATTCGGTTCAGCATACTTTGTTCAAGCAAGGTAGGCGGCATATTAAACCGCTGATCCAGTAAATGCCAAACTTCTCCTGCATCATTATTATTAACTCCCGAACCTGTAATAAGAGCAACTTTTGGTTGTTCAACTAATTTGAAATTACTGCTTCCCAAATTCATTCCTTCCGTCATTCCGGTTCCGGCAGCGTAAATATCTACCGCATTTTCTTCCGCCAGTTTATTCAGTTTCTGATAAAGAGAATCAGAATTTACAGATTGATTATTTGTCTGGATTAGAATTGTTCCGTAATCAAAATTTTGGGTTTCAGAGTTTAATTTCATGCTGAAACTGCGTTGCGAAACTTTAGCACGAACGCCCATTTTTAATAATTCATTTAAAACTTTGGGAGCGTAAAATTCATTCCAATTAAACAAATAAGCATACTCACTTTTACCACCGTAAACCTTTCCTTTCGGGAAGCTAAAGTCTGTAACTTCTGCACCCGATAAACCCTTTGTTAAATTTAATTCGGCATAAGGCAAGTTAAAAGCTAAAGGAAATGTCCATGCAGAAATATCATAAAATAAGCTATCGCGAAATTTAGTTTGCTTGGTAAAAATGGCTTTAATGGTGGTGTATTGTGCCTGATTTAAAGGAACAACATACGAATTGTTCTTTTGAAATTGTTTGCCTTCAACGGTTCTATCCTCCGCATTCTTGTAAACATGAATTTGATGTCTTCTTAAAATATCCAGCAAATGCCAGCTGGTTCCTTTGTTAAATTCGTCACCAAAAATATACGCTTTTACCGGATCGGCCTTTGCCAGATTCAGAGCTTCTTTATAAAAATCACGTTGATTATTTAATAATTCCACACGCATTTCCTGCGCAGCTTTCAACGTTGAAAAAGAAGTTACTACCTGATTGCGAATTGTAAAAGGGAAAGTCAGAATTCCGTTGATACTTTCCTGCGCATGGCCCCGTGAACTTGCCTGTTCAAATAAAATTCCTATCGCACCATTTATATCCGGATACGTAGAACCTTTTCCATAATAAAAATCATCGTAATTCTCCTTTGTAAAATATAGCGAGCCAATTTTATCTAACGCTTCCGCGTGATATTTCCCCATTTTGCCGGTCAGATCCTGATTTCGCTGCGGTGTTAATGGATTTGTTCTGGAAGGAATTCCCGGCTGAAAGAAAAATGTCGCATTGGTTCCCTGTTCGTGATGATCGGTCAGGATTAAGGGTTTCCATTCATGAAATTTCTGTAACCTTCCTTTAGATTCGTTATGCTGCAATGGCAACCAATCGCGGTTTAAATCAAACCAGTAATGATTTGTTCTGCCGTTTGGCCATGGCTCGTTAAATTCTCTTGAATTGGGATCTGTAACCAAGGTATTACTTTTGTTAGCATTTACCCATGTAGAAAATCGCTGAATACCATCCGGGTTAATTGCCGGATCAATTAAAATAATTGTGTTTTTTAATAGCTGATCAACTTCTGCACCTTGGGCTGCCGCCAGAAAATACGAAACCATCATATTGGCATTGGCTCCGCTTGGCTCATTTCCATGCACACTATATCCCATCCAAACTACAGCGGGCATCTGCTCCACATTCACAGAGCCTGACTGGCTCGGGTCGCTAAGTTTTAAATGTTCTTTACGGATCTGTTCAATATTTTTTTGATTTTCAATCGACGTGATTGTCAGCAATAAACAAGGCCGGTTTTCTGTTGTGCGGGCATATTCCTGTAAAGTAATTCTATCTGAAGTACGGGCCAGCTCTTTCATATAAGCTACAATCTGGTCATGACTTACATGTTGTTCGCCAATCTGAAAACCTAAAAATTCTTTCGGACTTGGAACTTTCTGGTTGTAAATAACTTTTTGAGGTAAATAATATGAATCCGGAACTTGCGCTAAAGCAAAGCTTGCAGAAAACAAGCAGAAAATAAAGGAGAGGAAAAATTTATTCATGCTGAAAATTTTGTACGGTAAGATAAGGCTTTCTTTAATAAATCAGTTTTTCGGGCAGAAATTCAATTTTTAAACTTAAGTCCTAAACCCGGATCATCAGTCAGAACCCATTTACCATCTTCAAAATCAGGTCTTTTATAGGGATTGTTGATAGTTAAAAATGGCCCATCTAAATCTGCATAATCGCATAAAGGAGCAAGTGCAGCAGCGGCCAGAATTGCACAACTTGTTTCGCTCATAGAACCAATCATCACTTTCATATTTAACTCTCGGGCTTTCTTTATCATTTTAAAACCTTCGTGCATTCCCGCACTTTTCATCAGTTTCATGTTAATGCCATGATAAACGCCTTTAGCTTTTTCTACATCTTCAAATCTTTGAACCGCCTCATCGCCAATTATGGCAATTGGACTCCGCTCAGTTATCCAGGCGTTCGAATCTAAATCGTCTTTTGCCATTGGCTGCTCAATTAAAATAGTCCCATTTTCAGCCAAGAAATGAACCATTTCTAAACCCTGATTTCTATCTGTCCAGCCTTGATTGGCATCTACAAAAAGTGGTTTATCTGTTGCCGATCTGATGGTTCGGATCAGTTCTTTATCATTATCACGACCCAGTTTAACTTTTATAACATGACATTGACTTCCATCCGCCAGTTTTTCAAGAACAATTTCCGGCGAATCAATTCCAACTGTGAACGCTGTTTCGGGCATTTTTTCCGGGTCGGACTTAAAATATTGGTAACATGGAATGCCTTTTATTTTGCAAAACAGATCATGCAGAGCAATATCAACAGCAGCTTTTATATTCGGGTTTCCCGAAGAAATTTTATCCAGATATTGAATTACTTCATCAAAGTTAAAGGGAAATTTCAACCAGTTTAAATCAACTTTGGCCATAAAATCTCTGGCAGATTTTACATTTTCCCCCATATAAGGCACCATCGACGCCTCGCCATATCCGGTAAAACCATCATGTTCTATTTCTAATAATAATAAAGGAGTAGAGTTCCGCGAAAAGCGTGAAATTGTAAATGCATGCTTCAGTTCCAGTTCAAAAGCAGAATAACTAATCTTCATATGGAGCAAAATTGGACCGTTATGCTAATTAACGAAATTATAAATACAAAGATTATGAATTATAACATCAAATCGTGTTAAACGTTAATTGATAAATGGCTAAATTGATTTAATAAGAACATTCACAATTAATTATAAACAATTTTATATACAGAGGGTTAAATAATTATGTTCTATAATCGCAAATATTTCGGTCTTGCAATTTTAATAACACTTATTTTTTCTTTCGGATGTGGTACCAAACGTAACAGGCCACCCGCCAGAGTGGTTCCGATTGCCATAAATATCAAATCACAAAATAATCACGATCTGAATTTTGTAGATATGAATTATTACAGGCTTAAAGTTTTGGATGATATTGATGACTTTTTGCCGGTTAATCTGAATTTGGTTGAGCCTGACGAAAATCCGGAAGTGATACTGGATTTAAACATAGATAATTTTGTGTTATGGCCCCGCGATGAAAGAACGTCACGCAGAACTATGAGCCGTTCTGTACAGGTTGGTACAGACCAGGCTGGAAAACCGGTTTATCAAACCGTAACCGCATCTGTAGATATAACAGAAATTCAACGCAGGTCTAATGCCCGTTTTGTTACTACATTAACTTTTAAAGGAGAAAAACCTAAAACGTTTAAGCAGAATTTTTCATCCAATTATAATTATACCAACACTTACGTGGATAATATTCGCGGCGACCAGCGAGCGGTAGATCCCAGACTTTATTCCATGCAAAATTTAGGTATAGAACCTCGCGAAGATGATTTTCTTTTACAACTCTCAAAACGCGATATGTTACCCAGAATATCAAACGAGCTGCGCTCATATTACAAATAATTAATTAATGTTATTTGCTTACGGGTCTAATTGGTCTAAATTTGCAGACCATGCCTATATCTTTATACAATCCATTTGATAAGTTAAATTTCAAGTCAACTATTTGTTTCCTTAGCGGCGAAGAAGTTAATGCCGAAACAGAGCAAATCACTGTTTTTCCCCAATGGCTTATAGATCAGTTTCAACTGGACCAAAAAGCTTTCAAACTTTTAGACGACAGCCATATAACCTATCAGGATTTAAGGCTTCCATGTGCGAACTGGGTTAAACAACAGGCCTTAGATCCGCTTGACGCAGAAATTAAAAAAGCCTTTGACTCAGGTTATGATGAACTGGTAAAATTGCCATCGCTCAAACTATTTCAATGGATATCCAGAATTGTTTACGGCATTATTTACAATGAAATACGAATTGGGTTACAGCAGCAAAACGCGGGTGGCGATCAGTTTTTATTGGCTCAGGGATTAATGCATAAGTTTGGCAATTTAAATCTGATGATGCAATCGATGATTAAACCGGTTGAATTTGAAGATAAAAATCCATGGAATGTGGAGATTGTGAGAGTTGAAAATTCAGCAGAAACTTTCAACTTTCGTGATGAAATTAATACGCTGACTTTTTCTTTGGGCATGAATGATTTTGGAATTATTGCCTGTTTGCAGGATAACGGAACTAATGCCATTTATCATGAAGAACTTCTGAAAAAAATTAAAGGCAAGGTTCTAAAGCCTATTCAATTTGAAGAATTGATAGCCCGCTTTTACTATTCAAATTATCTTTTTAACCGTTTACCAGAATACAATATTTTGCCTACCGATGATATGGTTTATATCGAATCTATGCCTTTACGCGGTATGAGCAATAAACCATTGTTTGATAACTGGCTGGTTAAGCCTTATGCACAAGTTTTAGAAAATTTCTGGAAACCATGGGGATTAACCTTGTTCGAAATTATTAAAGATCCGGAAAACCCACTCAGCTTTTTATTGGATGAAAATGGTGAGTTTAAAGAGGATTTTGTGCTGCCAGATCCAGCCTGATTTAAATTTGTTCTGATTAAGAATCTTGATTAAAAGTCCAGGCCAATATTCTGCTAATTTTTTGTCCTTGCGACATTTCAATAGTTTTTACCTGCGCAGCTTTTACTTTATCGAGCCAGTAATTTGCACTTTTCAAGGTGGTCTTTTTGGAGACCAGCGAAGTAAACCAGCCAATTTGATTGGCAAAATATGCGCTTTCTAAAATCATACTTTTTAGAAATAACTCTTCGCCACCTTCGCAAAATAACTCTGCTTCTTTTCCGCCAAAGTTTAATTCTGATTTTCCTGAATTTCCAAGATTGTTGATCTTGTTTTGTGCGGCATTTTGCGCTTCCTGTTTGGATGAATGAAACGGAGGATTACAAATACTCAAATCAAAATACTCATCTGCTGAAATTACACCTTTAAAAATCTGCTTTGGTTTCATCTGCTGTCTGATTTCAATTTCTTCGTCCAAATTATTTTTAGAAATAATATTACGGGCTGATTTTATTGCCTCCGGATTTATTTCTGAACCAACAAACTTCCATTTGTATTCTTTACTCCCAATAAGGGGATAAATACAATTGGCACCGGTTCCGATATCCAGAACCTTAATTTTATGTTGAATTTTTCTTTTAGAAAGTAAGTCAGCAGCATAATGAATATAGTCTGCCCTTCCGGGAATTGGCGGACATAAAAATCCGGCAGGAAAATTCCAGAATGTAATATCGTAATAACAAAAAAGCAATGCTTTATTTAAACTTTTTACAGCTTCCGGATCTGCGAATAGAATAGTTTCTGTTCCAAAACCATTTACAAACACATGCTTTTGTAGTTCTGGATTACACTTAATTAAGCTTCTAAAATCATACTGAAAACGATGCTTATTTCGCGGATGCAGATTATTTTTTTCAACTGATTTCGCTTTAAGCGCTTTACTCATAAAGCAAAGTTAGCGATAAACAAATGCACAGAATGCAGAAAACAATAGCAATAAACAAGCGTTACTTAAGTAACCTTTAAAAAATCAAAATCTGTAATTATGAAAACATTAAAAAAAGTTATCTGCGGAAGTTTAGCGGCTTCTATGATACTGCTTTATAACCCTTCCTTTTCTCAGGAAAAGCAGCAAGACAAAATTGTTAAGGCAACTACTGTAATTAAAAACTTTTCTGGCATGAAAGAAAATATCCCGGCAGAGTTGATGCAAAAGGCCGAAGGAATTATTATCATTCCCGGATTAATTAACGCCGGTTTAGGAATTGGTGGTAAAAGAGGAAAAGGCCTTGCAATGGTTAAAAATGAAGACGGAAGCTGGAGCAATCCCGCATTTGTCACACTTACTGGCGGAAGTATTGGCTTCCAGATTGGAGTACAGTCAATAGACTTGGTCATGGTTTTTATGCATAAAAGCACATTGATGAATATTGGCCAGGGCGAGTTTACTTTAGGTGGCGATATTTCTGTTGCAGCCGGTCCGGTTGGACGCAGTTCATCGGCAACTACTAACACTGAATTAGACGCAGAAGTTTATTCTTATTCAAGAAGTAAAGGCTTATTTGCCGGAATTAGTTTAAATGGAGCGCAGTTGGATATTGATGAAGATTCAAATCGTGAATTTTATGCAGATAAATCTGATGCCGCAAGCATTTTCGGAACCAGTGTAAGCACCGACAAAAATGTAAAATCGTTAAAATCAGCAATAAAAGCAGTTTATTAATTTTAATAAACCCAAAAAGAACCGTCAAATACATTGGCGGTTTTTTTATGCTTTCAAATTCCCTAGCATACATACTTTTTGAATTAGCATCCCAATTTGATGAAAGTATTATATTTAGCGAATGAACACAAAAATACTAATGACCGTTAGTGCAATTTTATTAGCAATTGCTGGTATTGCTCTTACGTTTTTCCCCGCAGAAATCGCGGCTGAATTCAACATCATTTCAACAAATTCAACGCTGTTAATTTTACAAATTGGAGGCGCTTTATATTTCTCATTTGCTATGCTAAACTGGATGGCTAAAGGAGCAATTATAGGTGGAATATATAACCGCCCGATAGCAATTGGCAACTTTACTCACTTTACAATGGTAGCAATTGCATCTGCAAAATACCTTTTTTACCAAACAGGACTTCCCATTTCTTTTTGGATTTTTACACTTATATACGGCGTTCTCGCTATAAGTTTTGCTATAACAGTTTTCAATCATCCAAAAAGCAACACAGCAACATAAATACTCTCCAAAATTTGCAATAGGTTGTACATTCATTAGAATTTTTTTAACTATTTACTTTCTTGTTTTTATTTAATTTAGGCGGAGCATAAACCTAAAAAACAGGTTTTAATATCTTTTTAAATGGCCTATCTAAAAAAAATGCTTTCACCGATTACTATATTAATGATGGTTATCGGTTTAGCAGCAATAGCAACATGGTTATTGCCTGCCGGAAAATATGGTACATTATCTTATCAGGAAAGTGGCACATTTTTGTTAAATAAAAATGGAGCTGAAAGCAGTCTTCCCTTAAATCAGAAAACGCTCGATAGTTTACAAATAAATATCAGCTTGGAAAAATTTGTTAACGGTGATATACGTAAACCGGTTTCTGTTCCCGGCTCGTACCATAAACTTGAATCAAATTCTCAAAACGTTATCAATGTTATTGAAGCTCCTTTAAAAGGGATTTATGATTCTATTGATATTATTGTTTTTCTGTTTCTGATCGGAGGATTTATTAATGTTTTTTACGCCTCCGGAGCTATGGAAAAAGGTTTGATTTACCTTTCATATAAAATGCAGGGAAAAGAGGCCTGGCTGATTATCATACTTACTTTTTTGTTTTCTTTTGGTGGTTCTTCGTTTGGTATGGCCGAAGAATCTCTTGTTTTTTATCCCGTTCTGGTTCCTCTGTTTTTGGCAGCGGGCTATGATCTGCTGGTTCCGGTAGCGGTTATTTTTGCGGGAAATCAAATTGGGTTTATGTCTTCATTCTTAAACCCTTTTTCTACAATCATTGCATCAAATGCAGCCGGAATTAACTGGACAGATGGTTTATATGGAAGACTTTTAATGTTTGTATTAGCTACCGCGATTTTGATATGGTACATCGTAACATATGCTCAGAAGGTTAAAAAAAATCCTGAATTATCTCTGGTTTTTAAATATGACGGCATCGTAAAACCACCTTATCCGGTAGGTGTCAATACTGAAAATCAAGTTGAAAAGCCGGACGGAAAGTCAAAAATTCTGCTGTTATTATTCCTTTTAACTTTTCTGATTCTGATTGCAGGAGTTATTGCCTTAAAATGGTGGTTTTTAGAAATGTCTACACTATTTCTTGTTTCTGCAATTATAATGGCAATTGTTCAGAGAATGGGTGAAAAAACATTTATTGATACTTTTATCAGAGGTGCAGAAAGCATGCTTGGAGTTGCACTGATTATTGGTGTTGCACGGGGAGTAACCATTGTTTTAAACGATGGAAATATAACTGATTCGATCTTATTTTATGCATCATCGGCCGTGAGCCAAATGCCTGCTTCATTTTTCATCGTTACATTGCTGCTTATTTTTTGCGTGTTCACCATTTTCATTTCCTCATCTTCCGGAATGGCAGTTGTAACCATGCCCATTTTAGGTTCCTTAGCCATTGTTGCCGGTGTCCCCGGAAGGGAAATTGTAAATTCCTATTTATTTGGAATGGGAATTATGGGTTTATTAACGCCAACCGGATTATTGTTGCCTTCTCTGGCATTGGTTAATGTAAGCCTGAAAACCTGGTTTAAATTTATCTGGCCGCTTATGCTGATTCTGTTTGTTGTTTCTGCGTTATTCCTGATAATAGGTATCAGATTATAAATCATTTATTGATTCTTTAATTTTTAAATTTATCTAAATCACCTGCAATATTCTTTACAATACATAAAAAATTTCATCCGGAATTTCAATGAAGAAAATAAAGGTTTTGATACTTGGATTTTTTCTGTCCCTGATTTTTATCATCACCGGCTTGTTTATATGCCTTAATTCGCCAGCATTATTTTATTCCCGCGAATCAATTTATAAAAATTTTACTATCTATCATGATGAACCTATCAGCTTGAAACTAATAGTCAGGATTGACCAGGCAGAAAGACTACTTCAACAAAGTGAGCTTTACGATCCGAATTTAAAATATTCCATTTGCTTAAATCACAATTCTCTATATCCCAAACTAATTAAAATGCTTTTTGCAGATAAAATTGCCTGGGGATATTATCATTACATAGTATTGAACGGGGATTCTAATTTTGAGCAAAATTTTGTTAGATGGAAATCATATCAATGGAATCTGACCCAATTGATTGTTCACCAGGCTATGCTTTGCCAGCAATATAATACCTTCGGATTTTGGAAATCAAACCCTGTGGCAAATATCCCCGATTGGAAATGGGAAGGATATCCTGAATTTATCGCCCGTAAAAAACCGGATCAAACTGACCTTATCAAAAATATAGATCGTTTAGATTTAGCAAAAAATACCAGTTCCTCAAGCCACATTAAATTTGCCGATGGTAGTGGTATCAGTTTAAACTATTATAAAGATTGGTTATTGGTTCAGTTTTGTATCAAGGTTAAAAAAATGTCCTTCGTACAGTTATTGCATGATCAACAATCTGAAAGTGATTTACAGAACGAAATGATGAACTGGTATTTGCTTCAAAAGCTTTCTGAAATACCTGAAAAATCTTAATAATACAAATCTCATTACCGGATCAATTAAAAATTTAATTACTAACTATCAAACAATTAAAAATTCAATTAAAAAAGAGCAAATAAACTGGTTGCTCTTTTTTGTTAAATCGTATTTTTTAACTAAACCAGCTCTTCAACCATTTCTACAGCTTTCATTGCATTCTCAATGTCAGAGATCAAATCATGATAGTTCTCAACTCCAATAGACAGACGTACCAGATTTTCGCTTATACCAACTTTTAATCTGTAATCAGGGTCAACACCTGCGTGGGTCATGGTTGCCGGATGTTCTGCCAGAGATTCTGTTCCGCCTAAACTTACAGCCAGTTTGATCAATTTTAAATTGTTCAGGAATTTAAATGCAGCCGCTTCACCGCCACAAATATCAAAGGAAACCATCGCACCAGCGGAGAGACATTGTTTCTCAAATATTTTCTTTTGGGATGAATTTTCTGCCAAATTTCCGAGGTAGTAAACTTTGTCAACTTTAGAACGCGATTGCAAGTATTCAGCAACTTTCCCGGCATTTAGTGCCTGCTGATCCATTCTTACTTTTAAAGTTTCTAAACTTCTTAATAATAACCAGCATGACATCGGACTGGCCATATTGCCCAGAAATGTTCTTAACGTTTTTACTCTAACCATTAATTCGGCAGAACCAAGGCATGCGCCGGCTACAACATCGCTATGACCACCAATATATTTTGTTGCTGAATACAGAACCAAATCAGCGCCCTGATCTAAAGGATGTTGCCAAAGCGGACCCATATATGTATTATCAACCGCTACTAAAACACGATCATCTGCAGATGAATATTTCTTAGCAATGGCTGTACACATTTCTATATCTATTAAAGAATTTGTTGGATTAGCGGGCGTTTCCAGAAAGATCAGTTTTAACTTATCTTTTTTTCCGGAAGATTCAATCATTTCAATTATATCTGCTTCAGAATGTGTTGCATCAAACTCCAAATGATGTATTCCTAGTTTTTTAAGGAAAAATTTAATAAAATGATCAGTTCCTCCGTATAGAGGACCACTGCTCATAATCATGTCGCCGGGACTTAGAAACTCTAGCATAACTGTGGAAATTGCAGCCATGCCACTTTCAAAAACAGCACATTCTTCTGCTTTATCCCATAAGGTTAAACGGTTTTCTAAAATTTCAAGATCCGGATTGTTCAGGCGACTGTAAATCAAACCCATTTCTTCATTTTCTGCTTTATCTCTTAAGCCATAAGCAACTTCAAAATGGGCTTTTCCTTCTTCAGCAGTTTTAAAAACAAAGGTGGAAGTTAAAAATACAGGGCATTTTATTGATCCTTCTGACAATTCAGGTTTGTAACCGTAAGACATCATTAAACTTTCGGGACGCATCATAATTTTAGAATTTAATTTCGTTAAATATAATTATCTAAAATTATTAATTTGAAATTTTTAAATATTAAGAACTTTATAAATAATTATTCAAATTTTAACAAATAAAGTTTCGTCAATAAGCAGTTAAACCATTAGTCACCAAATTTTCCTTAGATGCTAAAACTTAACGCGATCGCATTATCTTTATCCAGCTAAATAGAAAAAATAAATGTATATCCTTTCGCAGCTTGACAAACTATAGATTATTTCTACTATTCTTCAGCCTTATATATTCTGTTAAAGTTCAGTCTCAAACCTGTACCGGAAGTCTGGGAGAACCTGTAGTTCAGATAACTTTTGGAACAGCGACAACAGCGCCGGGACCTCTCCCGTTTGGAACCACAACATATTTGTATGCAAATTCAAACTGCCCTGACGATGGCTATTATCGGATAGAATCTCAAACTCCCGGTTGTTTTGGTAATACATGGCAACAGGTTTCAGAAGATCATACAGCAGGCGATGTGAACGGAAACATGATGCTGATAAACGCATCTATAGAACCAGGAGATTTTTTCAAACAAAAGGTTAGCGGATTATGTGGCGGTACAACCTATGAATTTTCTGCTTTTGTTATGAATATGCTTAAAGTTGGCTCGTGTAATGCTGCAGGAAGCAAGCCAAATATTACTTTTTCTATTGAAGACACCAAAGGCGTATTGTTGAAGTCTTACAATACTAAAGACATACCAGAAAGCACTTCGCCGGTTTGGAAAAATTTTGGTTTTTACTTTACAACTCCCACCAATATTAATGAAGTTGTAATTAAGATGACCAATAACGCTTTGGGCGGATGTGGAAATGATCTAGCCTTAGATGATATAACTTTCCGGGCATGCGGACCTGCAATTTTCCCCGAATCAAGTACAGTTAATGAAGGTAATAAATTGTGCGAAGGTGAAGCTGGAAATGTAAATCTGAATGCTGAAATTTCATCAGGATATACCAATCCGGCTTTTCAATGGCAGGTTAATTTTAGCGATGGAAATGGCTGGAATGATATCGCGGGAGCAAATCAAAAATCATACAATTATGAGATCAACGCAGCAGATAAACCTTTATACAAATTTAGGTTGGCTGTTGCCGAAGTAGAAAATATCAACTCTGTGAACTGTCGGGTTTTATCAGATAGCTTAACCATAAGAGTTAATCAAAAGCCAACAGCAAATGCCGGTTTAGATCTGTTTTTATTGGAAGGAAAATCAATTCAGTTAAATGGGAAAGCTGAAGGAGAAAACATTTCATATTACTGGACACCACCAGATAATCTGGATGACCCGACAAGTTTAACTCCGATAGCAAGTCCAACAGAAAATACTGTTTACCAGTTAAACGTATTTTCAAATAATGAGTGTGATGCCAGCTCGTCAGATCAGGTTTTAATACGTGTTTTAAAAAATCTCGTCATTCCTAATGCCTTCAGTCCCAACGGCGATCAGATTAATGATAAATGGCAAATACTTGCATTAAATACTTATCCCGAAGCGAGTGTAAAAGTATTCAACCGATATGGGCAGATAGTGTTTAAAAGTATTGGCTATACAGAAGAATGGGATGGAACTTTTGATGGAAAATTAATCCCAACAGGGGTATATTATTACATCATCGATTTGAAAAACAATACGCAGTTAATCTCGGGGAACGTTTCTATTTTCCGGTAATTTCTTTTCTATTAGCTGGGCCTAATTCCCGCTTTTTTCATATCCGCTAAACACTTTGAAAATGCAGGAGTTGGAACAGCCAGTTGTTTTCCCAGATCAACAATATATTTTGTTAGAGAATTATATTCTGTATTTGAATTTCTCACAAAATCGCTATGCATGGAAGAAGTTGTTTCAAATGGAAGTTTTGAAAGCCGGATCAAGGAGTCGTCCACAATTGTGTCTGATACATTCACACCTTTTGCCAGGGCAATAGATTTGCTTTCTTCAAAAAGTGATATCAAGCGGCTTCGATTCTCCTCAACAGATAAAATTTGCCCTACGCTTTGATCTAAAGCAACGGTTAAACTAGCTACGGCGGAGATAAAAATATATTTCTCCCAGATTGTTTTTTGTATATCAGAAGAGCGAATATTTACAATATCTGCATCATTCAAAATTTTCTCAAATTCCTTTAATTTGGTGGTGCTGGTAAAATCAGACCCGAATTGAATGCTATGCAAAGTGCCGCTTTCAGTAATAATTCCGGGTTCTGTAAGTCGGGAGACTATGTAAGCGCAGCCATCCCAAATGTTTGCAGACGGATAAATTTTTTGAATTTTTTCCCTTGAATCAACTCCGTTTAGTAAAGGCAAAATAACAGTTTCCGGGCCGATAGAATTATGAACAGATTTTAAACTGTCGGCTAGATCATAACTTTTAACTGCTACGATTATATAATTTGCAAGTTCAAAATTTTTATCATTTACATCTATCTTATCCGGATGAACCAGATATTCATAATCGGGAGTAATTATTTTCAGCCCATTTTGCCTTATCGCATTTACAGACCGTTCTCTGGCTATAAAATCTATTTCAACTTCTTCTGAACCTGAATATTTTTTGGCCAGCATTCCGCCAAAATATCCGCCAACAGCGCCAATTCCAACAACTATAATTCTGATTTTCTTTTTCATAAAATTATAGATTAAATGTTATTTAAACTCCGCCTGTAATCTGACTCACAAAAAAGGCAGCAACCTGCGGATAAAAAATAATAGTTAAAAGCACACCGGTTAATGCGCCATAAAAATGCGCATCATGATTAATAGCATCTCTGGAATTTCTGGCTGCATACCAGCAATAACCCAAAAACAAAAATCCATAAATAACAGATGGAATTGGAATTGGAATTGGAAAGATGAAAATTTTATTCATCGGGTAAAATAAAATGTAGCTAAAAACCACCGCACAAACTGCCCCGGAAGCACCTAAGCTATTGAACCAAAAATGTTCTTTGTGTTTGAATATAGAAGTAATATCACTTAAAATTATACTTACAAAATATAAAATCCCAAACTGAACATGGCCCCAGCTGCTTAGTGAAACAAAAGTTCTTTCCAGATTAAAGGCGAAGAAATAATAAGAGAACATGTTCACCAGTAAATGACCCCAGTCTTTATGAATTAATCCGCTTGTTATTAAAGAATATAATCTTTCGCCGCGACTTACACTATACGGATGAAGCATAAATTTGCCATAGATCTCAGGATTTGAAAATGCGTACAAACTCGTCACAATGGTGATTAGAAATATGATAGTTGCAACGGGTGTTTCGGTAATAAAAGTTTCCATTTATATTTGTTATTTGCTTAATATTCTTGCAACCGGATATCTTAAATACGATTTTTCATAATAATCTGAATGCTGATAAACCCAGTTTAACTGCGCCGAAGCACTTTTTGCCAGATCCGGATTCTCTTTTTTTGCCGCTTCTAATTTCTGCTTAAGTTCCGGATTATCATTTAAAATTTTTGCTCCTTCATCTTCAAAAACATATGCCGAAAAATACTCCTTCTGCCCTAAAATAGAATCGAAAAAATTCCAGGCAAAAAATGAATCTCCGCCTTGCGGCTCAAGAGTTTCAACAATATAACGGTTTTGAGGCTGATTTACGTAAATCAGAAAATCGCCTTTAAAAAACATTAATTTTTGCTTTCGCGATTGCACTTTGATGTCGCTATGAATATAGTGTCCTTCATAAGGTCTCGGCGAAGTTTTATAGTCGCCAATGTAATAAGAATCCACTTCCATTAGCGTGTCAGATTTCAATACCTGCATTTTAACTCCGTTCAATTTTAATAAATCAACTGCTTTTTGCCATGCCTGCGGAACAACATACGCCAAAGGTTTTTCGACTTCTAAAATTGGTTTATAGGTGTTATAGAGTTTGATATACTTTTCAAAAGGTGCATTTCTATCGTAATATAATCTGGTTAATCCGCTAATATCACTTGCTTTATGCTTTCCGGCGTAACCTTTAAATAACACCGAATCAAAAGAACTTTCGTCCAATGTCCAGTTTAACGGGAAAATCTTTTGCGATCTTACCTGTTCATCGGCCTTCTTTTTTACTTCCCCTAATTCTGCCGCATTTTTTTGTGTGATGTTAATCAGGTTTTGCATTAACTGATAAGTAGCATAAACACGTTTATCAAATGGTTTTAACATATGTGTTTCGCCAATAAAGCCAATTGTATTATGCAAAGCGGCATATCCGGTAGAAAATCTGGGAACTTCTAAAAAAGCAGTAATTCCCGAATCCGGCGTTTCAGCAATATGATCAACGTAAGGTGTCATTTCATATCCGCTTTTTTTCATAGACGAATACAACTCAGGCTCAATCGCTTTGGTCATAAATTCAGATAAAACCGGATTCAGCTTATTCCGCTGGGTTTCTATAAAAGTCATTACATATTGATAATCTGCGCCATTGCTTGTGTGATTATCCAGAAAAATTTCTGGTACCCAGATATTGAATATCTCCTGGAAAGAGAAAGAATTTTTTGAATCTGTTTTGATAAAATCTCTATTAAGGTCTAAATTTTTTGCGTTACCGCGAAAACCATAACTCTCCGGTCCGTTTTGGTTTGCCCGACTTTGACCACGGTTAAAACTACCATCAATATTATACAGTGGCAAAATACAGATCACTACATCTTTTGGAAGTTGATTTTTCTGGAGCAGATCCCTGGCCAGCATCATACTTGCATCAATTCCTTCCGGTTCCCCGGGATGAATTCCATTGTTTATCAGTATTACTCTCTTGTTTTGCTTACGGATCAAAACCGGATCAAAAACTTTGTCTTTAGAAAGTACCAGCAAGTTTAACGGCTTTCCAATATCAGTTGGACCATAAGTAAGCAATTTGCATTGCTCATATTTCTGATCCAGATTTTTATAATAGCTAATAACCTGCGCATAAGTGGCGGTTACATTTTTGCTTTCGCTGATCTCAAAAGGAGTTAACTGAGCAAAAGAGCAGATCGATAATACTGATAACAAAAGAGACAGGATGGGTTTTTTCATATACTGTAAGCAGGTTAAGGCTCACAAATATAGGATCATACCTTTATCATATCTATTAATGCGGCAAGTTTTCGATCCTTATCTGTGATTTTGTTACCCGCATCGTGAGTGTTTAACCGGATAGTAACACGGTTATAAACATTAGACCAATCCGGGTGATGGTCTGTTTTTTCAGCAAGCAAAGCTACCTGGCTCATAAAAGCCCAGGCCGTTACAAAATCTTTGAAAACATAATTTTTCAGAAGATGAGTGCTTTGCGGATCCTTTTCGGATATTATTTCCAGCCACTCCATAATTATTAAATTTGAGATTGTTTATTCTTTGGCAGACTTTTAACGATCAAATCATAAGAATGATCTATGAGTTCCAGAATAAGCCTATCAGACAATCTGCCATTTATAAAAACGGTGTTCCAATGGACTTTATTCATATGATAACCCGGCTGCACCTCTTCATACTCTTCCCGTAATTGCTGCGCTCTTTCCGGTTCACATTTAGCGTTGAACCGATCGGCATTTTCAAGACCAATAAGCAGGAATATTTTATCCATTACTTTAAAAGCCAACGTATCTTCACCAAAAGGAAAGGATTCTGTTACAGCCGGTTTTGCATTACAATAATCACGGATAGTTTCTATATCCATTATAAAATATTAGTATCTGAAAGGTCTGTAGAAAGGCGCCTGACGGCCAAAACAATATTTCAATCCAATAGTCGCGAATGCGAACATATCGTTGTTATCATTTTCAAATTTCCTTGGGGGATCGTTAAAACCGTCCATTCCTTCGCCAAACGTAACGTTCATCTGGTAACCCAGGGTCATTATGTAACGTGTTTCATCCCATGCATCCAGAAAATTAAAACTTATTCCGGTAGTTAGTGGAACAACCAGGTTTATGCCTGCATCTTTGCCGGGGAATTCATAATTAGAACCATCCGGCTTAATGCGGGTAACAAAAGTCATTTTGTTTTTAATAAAGCCCACTCCTGAACCAACATATAATCCTTTAATACTGTTTAAAAAGCTAGGGCGATGATAATTGAGTAGTTCGCCTAAAGCAAATTTGGTATTAAACGTGGTGGTAACGTAACTATTTTCAAATTGCCTGAGGTGGGCGTCATCAAACTGGCTTCCTCCGCGTAATTTGCCAAACTGAGCTTCTAAACCACCTATAATAAATGGTGTTAAATAAAAATCGCCATTAAGGGTAAATGCGGGAGAGCGGTGATTAACTTTAACATCCGAATATGGCTCATTCATTCCACCACCAATTCCAAGGCTGTAACGTCTGAAATTGTACTGCGAAAAAGCAGAGGTACAAATAAAAATTCCAAGGAATAGAAATAAAAGCTTTTTCAATGTTTAAATATTTAACCGGCCTAAAACTAAGAAAAATCTAATTAACGGTAAATTTTGAGCTTTCGTTACAATTAACTTTAATTTACAAAAAAATAGAATTAATAATTACACTGAATATGAACACTTTAGAAAATATTTCATTTACTTCTGTTGAGCGTTTTTTAAAATATGTAACAATAGATACACAATCAGATCCTGAGTCTAAAACCTGCCCTTCTACAGAAAAACAAAAAAATCTGGGTAATTTATTAGTGCAGGAATTACTTGAAATGGGAATAAAAGATGCGGAAATGGATGAAAACGGATATGTTTATGCCACTATCCCCTCTAACACAGATAAATCAGTTCCGGCTATTTGCTTTTGCTCACACATGGATACTTCGCCGGATTGCAGCGGAGAAAATGTAAAACCAATCATCCATAAAAATTATCAGGGCCAGAATCTAATACTTCCCGATGATAAAAGCCAGATTATAAAAATGAATCAACACCCCGATTTAAAAGATCAGATTGGGAACGACATTATAACCGCAAGCGGAACTACTTTGCTTGGCGCCGATAATAAAGCCGGACTTGCAGAAATAATGGATGCCGCAAATTATCTGATCACTCATCAAGAAGTGAAACACGGAACAATAAAAATTTTATTTACGCCGGATGAAGAAATTGGTCGTGGGGTTGACAAAGTCAACCTTGAAAAACTGAAAGCAGATTTTGCTTATACTGTAGATGGCGAAACAGGCGGATCTATTGAAAACGAAACGTTTTCTGCGGATGGAGTGAAGATTCTCATTCACGGAGTAAGTGCTCATCCCGGATTTGCGAAAGGGAAAATGGAAAGTGCTTTAAAAATAGCTTCTGAAATTGTTGCTCTGCTTCCGCAGGAAAAATTGTCTCCGGAAAGCACGTCAGATAAAGATGGATTTATTCATCCCACCCAAATTAAAGGAACAGTTGAAGAGACAAGTATTGAGTTTATTATTCGAGATTTTACAGATGAAGGCTTAATTAATCATGAGCAGATTTTAGAGTTGATTGTGAAAGAAGTGATGGCAAAATTTCCAAATTCAACCTATGAAATGGAAATTACCGAGCAATACCGTAATATGAAAATTGTTTTGGACCAATATCCGCAAATAATAAAATATGGAAAAATGGCCATTGAAAGGGCTGGAATTAAGCCAAAACTTCAAAGCATCCGCGGTGGAACAGATGGTTCAAGACTATCTTTTATGGGTTTGCCTTGCGCTAATATTTTTGCGGGCGAACATGCTTTTCATAGCAAACAAGAATGGGTTTCTGTTCAGGATATGCAAAAATCTGTGGAAACTTTAATTCATCTGGCTGTAATCTGGGAAGAAAACTCATAATCTTAAATTCCATTATACATCGGCATACCGATGATTTATATTTAACTAAAGGAATGGGAGTAAAACTATTCCTTTAGTTTTAACACAAATATTTATTATTGATCTCTTTAAACTCTTTAAACATTGTTAAGTCCAAAAAAAGCTATGAAAAATTCAAACTTCAAATTTTCGTTTTTTTTACTACTCTTCATCCTGATTTTTTCGGCTGATGCATTTTCCCAAAAAAGAAAAAATGAGATTTTTAATAGCAAATGGTATAGTAAAGAATTGGCAATTGACGGGCAGTTGTCGGACTGGAAAGATAGCCTACAAACCAATGAATCTAACGAATTAAAATTTTCAGTTGCCAATAATGAATCCTCCATATTTCTGGCTTTAAAAAATGCTGATCCTTTACAAATTTCAAAAATTTTACGTTTTGGATTAACCGTTTCTGTAAATACTAAAGAAAGAAAATTGGCGGCTCCTTCTGTTACATACCCAATTTTAGAAGTGGGGGGTGTAAAAAGTAAAACTGCTCAGAAATCAAATCCCACCGCAGAAGAAATTGAATCTAAGCAGAAAGAAGCTTTGAGTCGGGCGAAATCTATGTCTATTAGTGGCTTTGAAGATTTGATGGATGGAGCCATTTCATTAGAAAATTCCTACGGATTTAAAGCAGGAAGCACTTTCAATAATGAAAACGAACTGCAAATAGAACTTGCAATTCCATTAAGCAAATTGGATATCGATAAGAACTTCAAAGATCCAATATATATTAATGTTAAAATTAATAGTCCGGAACGGGTTTCTTACAGCAAAGAAACTACTTACGATCCGTACACACGTATGGGCCGACGCTCAAGGGATAATATTTACAACCAACGGGAAGAGAGTATTCGGAAAAATACAATTAAGACATCTTCTGATTTCTGGATTCTAAGCAAGTTGGCAACACCTCAAAATTAATACATGAAAAAACCTTTACTTTTAATTTTACTGGCATTTATTCAATTAACAGTTTCAGCGCAAACAACGAGACAAGTTAAAGGTCTGGTTGCCGATTCTACAGGAATTAAATTAAATGCAGTTGGAATCAAGCTAAATTCACCAACAGATACTTTAACTACCATTACTAATTCTGAGGGTCTTTTTACTTTTAAGAATGTAAAATCGTCTGTTTTTACTATTTCAGCAACTAGTTTAGGTTTTCAGAGCAGCATTAAGAAATATCTTTTCAAGGATGATAATACACCCATTACCTTACCCTTGATAATTTTAAAATATGAAAGTCAGCTATTAAATGAAGTTACTGTTTCCGGGACACCGTCTGTAACTATTAAAGAAGATACGGTTGAATATCGGGCGTCAGATTATGAGCTTCGCGAAAACGCCTTAGCAGAAGATTTATTAAAAAAACTACCCGGAATTGAAGTTGATAAAGATGGTAATGTAAAAGCGCAGGGAAAGGCCATCACGAAAGTGAGAGTAAATGGAAAAGATTTTTTTGGCGGAGATGTAAAAACGGCTACTCAGCAACTACCTGCAGATATTATTGATAAAATTCAAATTATTGATGATTACGGCGATCAGGCAAATTTGACCGGAATAAAAGATGGCGACCCTGATAAGATCTTAAATATTCAGGTTCGGGCAGACAAGAATAACGGCTATTTTGCACGAGGAACTTTGGGCGGAGGAAACAAAGAAAGATATCAGGCATCGGTTACCGCTAATACTTTTAAAGACACAAAGCAAATTTCCGTTTTGGCAAACTTGAATAACACCAATGCATCCCTGTTCAATTTTAGTGGTGGCGGTGGCGGAGGAAATCGAATGCAGTTTCGTGGTGGCGGTCGTAGCAGACAGTCGGGAGCTCAGACCGGATCTGATGGAATAACCTCTGTAAGTTCTATAGGTTTAAACTATCGTGATGAGTGGAGCAAAAAAGTAAGCTCATACGGGAGTTATAGTTTTTCAAACCGGAATAATGACGTACAAAGCCTACAATTGCAACAAAACAATTTCCAAAGCAACACTATCCTGAATGATCAAAATTCAGAAAATCAAACTTTAAACAATAATCACCGGTTTAACTGGAATCTGGAATATAAAATTGATAGTTTAAACTATTTAAAGTTTTCACCGAGCTTTAGTTATTCAAATTCTCAAAACGACGGGTTAACCAATTTTATTCAAAGCACTAAGACCGTTAAAACATCTGATGGTATAACAAACACAAATACTAGTTCTAATAGTCCGAATCTAGGCGCCAATTTGCTCTTAAATCATCGTTTTGCTAAAAGAGGCAGAAATGTATCTTTAAATTTATCTTTAAATAATTCCCGCAATACTTCTGACGAAGACGAGGTCAATGATTATGTAAATTATGATCCAAATGGAAATAATGAGGTTTATCGCCGTCAGCAATTAGATATTTTAAACCGAAACTTAAGCAACGGGCTTACTTTAACATATAATGAACCTCTAAGCCGTACCTCTAATCTGGAGCTTAATTACAATTACAATTATTCAAAATACGATAATGAGCGTCAAACCTATCAGTTAGATGAACAGGGAATTTCTGCGTTCGATCCATCTTTAAGCACCAATTACGATTATTCTTTTACTACCAACAGAATTGGATTAAATTATCGTGTTAACCAGAAAAGATATAATTATTCTGTAGGAGGAAGCATTCAGCCAACAGTTTTAGAAGGAAGTGCGGTAGTTTCAAACGTATTCAGAACTTATAGAAATACGGGTTTAAACCTTATTCCGGTAGCCCGATTCTCCTACAACTTTTCAAAAACCCGATCATTTAATGTAAGGTATTTAGGCAGAAGCAATGAACCATCTTACACACAACTACAGCCCATTGCCGATTTAAGCAATCCGCAATTTCCGGTGTATGGCAATCCGGATCTGAATGCTGAGTTTAATCACTCTTTGAATATCAGGTATAACAATTTTGATTTTGCAAGCGGAAATGTATTATTTACAAACCTGAATGCCACTTTTACGCAGAATAAAATTGTTACTGATATTATTTTAAGCAGAGATCCAAATATTGGATCTATCCAGGAAACCAGATATAAAAACACAGATGGTTATTATACCGTTAACGGATTTTACAACTTTTCTAAGCCTTTCCAAGAAAAGAAATACGTGATCTCATTAAATGGTTCGGCAAACTTCAACAACAATGTTTCTTTTAGTAACAGTCAGAAAAATACAGGCCGAAACTGGATATTATCTCAAGGATTGAATGTTCAGTTAAATCCAAATAAATCTATAGAGATAAATCCAGGGTTTAATTATAGCTATAATCAAAACTCAAATGATATTATTACCAACACCAATACTAAGGTTTCAACTTACGGGTTCAACTTTACCAGTAAGACCTATTTTTCAAAAACCTGGTTACTGGGAGTTGATATGAGTAAAACTTTAAATAGCGGATACAGCAGTTTATTGGCAAGTGATCCGTTTATAATAAATACGTATCTGGAAAAGCAATTCTTTAAGGACAAAACAGGTACACTCCGACTGCAGGCTTATGATCTTTTAAATGAAAGTACAAGTGTGAGCAGAAATGTAACTGCCAGTACTATTACAGATAGCCGCAGCAATAGATTGTCTCGCTATTTTATGCTGAGTTTTACCATGCGCCTGCAAAAATTTAACGGACAGCAAGCCCAACAAATTGGAACACTCGGCAGGTTTAATCATACTGAACGAAGAGACGGCGAGTTCTAAGTTCTAAAAAATACTTATTTGCTTTTGGCTGATAATAAAAAGTGATAAACAACTCCGATCATAAGAGTTAGAACAACAATAGCAAACGAAGTATTACTCATATTTTTTAAAATTAGATTTCAATAAAAGAATGATTGTTTAATTGAAAGTAGAAATTTGTTTTGTAATATTTCAATTACAAAACAAATTTTTTATAATATTTTTAAGATGCTCTTAATTTAACTCAAAATAGAGTATGCAAAAAATTTGAATGTTGAACTTCCGGGTTTGCATTGGGTTTAACTAGGCATCTTTTCAACCTGTCTAGAAAAACCTTATTGATTGAATTTTAATATAATTTCCAGGGGGGGCTTTTTTCCTCCCTTTTACTTTTTCAGGATAAGAGATTTTAAATGAGCATCGTAAGTTCCGGGTAACAATCGGTAAAGCAACACCTGAACTTTATGAAATTTAAGAGGGATTATCCAAGAGATACTTTTTTCCTTCTATTCTGCATCTGTCGTTCAAGGTAAATATTGAATCATCCAGTTATTAAAAATTATCCTTTGTTAATAAACTACACTTTATTCCTATTAACTATCCACAATAGCTATCAGCAGCTTGTCTGATATTTTCAATTAAATTTTTATTTTTAATATAAATTAAGATAATTTTTACAAAATATTTTCCCGTTTAAATATATTTTAAAGCAAATAATTTATCCCAGTTATTTATATTTTTTCACAATAGGTTTTTTCTCTCCTGATAATTATAAACCTTCTCCGGCCCTGTTGTACGCATCATTTAAAATTTAATTTCTAAGTACAATTTATGCGATTATGCAGCTAATGTATTAAATGCCCTCACAGGATACGTTCAGCATTAACCTGACATATACGGTTTTTATTCAAATCCGGATTTCACACTAAAATACTAATTGCACAATACAGGACCCTATTTTGCACACATTAGTGTGATGTCCTGATTTCCACACGGTAGAATCAAAAAACAAAAAAATAATTTTAATTAATAAAGAATCATGAACAAAAAAATTACTTTAACTAAAAGTAGTACCCAAGCTGGAAAAAGCTGGGGCGCTTCTAAAATGTTCAGTACCCTATGGGGCTTAGTATTTCTCCTGGTCATTTTTATGGCAGGATGTAAAAAAGACGATTTTCAGGGTGAAATCGTTGGAGATTGTCCGGTAGTAGTTAATACTGATCCGGGAGATAAGGCTGTTGACGTTGTATTGGGCAAGGTAATTTCGGCAACCTTTAATGTTGATATGAATCCTACCACAATTAACAAGACGACTTTTACAATACAGCAGGGGACAACCCCAATTTCGGGAACAGTTTCGCCTACGGCTGATGGTAAAACTTTCACTTTTAAACCAGATGTAGCACTTTTACCTTTTACAACTTATACAGGTACAATTTCAAAAGCGGTAACAGATACCTTGCGCACAGCTATGGTAGCTGATTATGTTTGGACGTTTACAACCATACCACAAGTAACCTTATCATCTAGTCCAGTATTAGGCGGAGCAGCTCTTGGCGCCGGTTTATTTACTCAGGGTTCAACAGTTACAGTAAATGCCAATCCAAATCCGGGTTATGCCTTTACAAACTGGACAGCCAATGGTGTTGTAGCATCAGTAGATCCGAGCTATACTTTTACAATGGCTGGTAATATAGCTTTGGTAGCCAACTTTGCAATATCAACAAACTTTAATGTGATTTTAGCTTCCACACCTGCCTCAGGTGGAACAACTACCGGAGCAGGCTCATACGGTGCAGGTACTTCTGTTACTATAAGAGCTACTCCAAATAGTGGTTATTCATTCACTGGCTGGAGTGGAGATGCCTCTGGCTCAACCAACCCATTAACATTTACTATTAATGCGAACAGAAATATTACTGCAAACTTCGCTCTTGGTGGTCCAATTATAGGCCCTGCAGTCGGTCCGGCATTAATAAATCTGAGAAGCGCAGGTGATTTCTCAATCTTAACAAAATCAGGAATATCAACAACCGGAATAACTTTAGTTAATGGTAATATAGGAGTAAGCCCAGCCGCTGCAACCGCCATAACCGGATTTGGTTTAATAATGGATTCAAGTAATCAATTTTCCAGATCACCACTTGTAACGGGTTTAATTTATGCTTCTGACTATTCAGCTCCAACTCCGGCCAAAATGACCACGGCTGTTAGCGATATGGAAACTGCTTACACCACTGCAAATGGCTTAACCACTCCAGCTCCTATTGTTGATATTTATGCCGGTGATATCAGTGGAAGAATTTTGCCTCCGGGATTGTACAAATGGGGAACTGGCGTTTTAATAACAAACGCAGGTGTAACACTTAATGGCGGACCCAACGATACATGGGTTTTCCAAATCCCGCAAAACCTGACTGTAAACAGTTCAGCTATTGTTCACTTAACTGGTGGCGCACAAGCCAAAAATATCTTCTGGGTTGTAGCAGGACAAGCCACGCTTGGCACTAATGTAAATTTCAGTGGAAATATCCTAAGCAAAACTTTGATTTCCCTAAATACAGGATCCATTGTGACCGGTAAATTACTTGCTCAAACAGCAGTTACTCTGAATGGCAGCACTGTTATTCAACCCTAATTTTTAGTATTCTTCATAAAATTTATCCCCCTTCGGGGGGATTTACTAATACTAAAACAAACAAAATATTAATTTAAAAAGGAGATATCCCATGTTACCCAAAAATAAAATAACTCAAAAATTCCTCACCTTTTCATTGATGGCGATGCTTGCCATTGGCACTGTACAAGGTCAAACCACACAGCCAACCTGGTGGTTCGGTGTTTCCGGAGCCGCAAATTCAAATTTTTATAGTGGAACAACCCAAAGGTTGAACAATTCCCTCATCGTTCCGGCTGCTTTTCATAAAGGATTTGGCGTACGCCCATTCGGATCTGTATTTATGGAATATCGTCCGGCTGGAGTAATTGGAGCCATGCTAAATGTTGGTTATGATGGTCGCGGAGCCAAGTTTGATGGCGTTATTGCTCCCTGCGATTGCCCGGCAACTCTAAAAACAAACATGAGTTATATCTCTGTTGAGCCAAGCTTACGTTTTAGCTTACCATCCTCAAATCTTTTCTTCTTTGCAGGACCACGTATAGCTTTCAAATTGCAAAATGATTTTAATTATACCCAGCAATTTCAACCAAATACAGATGGAGAATTAACGGCAGTGAAAAAAAATGTAGTTTCTGGTCAGGTTGGTATGGGATATGATTTCCCAATCTCTTCTGCCACCAGCTCCACAAAAGTTAGCCTTTCACCTTTTATTTCTTATCATCCATATTTTGGACAGGAACCCCGTGATATTGAAAGTTTATCTATCAGTACTGTAAGAACAGGCATAGCGCTTAAGTTTGGAAAAGGGAAGAAATCTCCTGTTACAGAATCTCCTGTAGTTGTTGTTCCCTTGCGTGAGGTTAATTTTACGGTTAATGCACCAAAAGCCCCACCGATTAATCATCAGATTAGTGAAATGTTACCATTACGTAATTCTGTATTTTTTGATGAAGGTTCTTCAGCCATTCCAAACCGTTACATCGTGCTAACAAAAGATGAAGCCGGCAACTTTAAAGAAGAATCATTACAATTAGAGCAAACAGGAATCCTGACTGGCCGTTCTGCCAGACAATTAAACGTATATCATAATATATTGAATATTTTAGGTGACCGGATGAGATCAAATCCAGGAGCTCGAATTAACCTTAGCGGAGCATCTGCTCAAGGTCCTCAAGAAGGTAAAGCATTTGCAGAATCCGTTAAGCAATACATTGTATCTGTGTTTGGAATCGAGGATTCAAGAATCAAAACTGAAGGTCGCACAAAGCCACTAATTCCTTCAGAAAAACCAGGTGCAACCAAAGAACTTGTTCTTCTTCGTGCCGGTGACCGTCGCGTTGACATCACAAGCACATCTCCTGAATTATTAATGGAAGTTGGTGTCGGAATGATGAAGCCCGTTCAAATTATTGAATCACAAAAAGATTCCATGAATACCCAGGTAGTTTTAAATGTAGATGGTGCAAAAGATCTTCTTAAATCATGGTCTGTAGACATTACCGATGAAAAAGGAACTATACAGCATTGCGGACCTTTTACAAACGATCAGCAAAGTATGACTGTGAATTCCATTTTAGGTGAACGATCTGAAGGAGATTACAAAATTACAATGACCGGAGAAACTAAAGCCGGATTGCCAGTAACTAAGGAAGGTTCTGTGCATTTGGTTCGCCAGAATGAAATAATTGAAAAATCTTTTCGCTATAGTATTTTGTTTGATTTTGATAATTCAAAAACAATTGCATCATATGAAAAATTCCTGACAGATGTGGTTTCCCCATTAATTACTGATGGATCAACCGTTATTATTCATGGTCATACAGATGTTATTGGAGAAGAAGTTTATAACCATACTTTATCTCACAACAGAGCTCTTGAAACTCAAAAAATAATTGAGAGTGCTTTATCTAATGCAGGCAAAAAGGATGTGAAATTTGAGACAGCCGGTTTTGGTGAAGAAGTGAGTCATTCACCATTTGATAATACTCTTCCCGAAGAGCGTTTTTACAACAGAACAGTAATTATAGATATTGTTCCGGTAAAATAATTTTAATTGACATAAAATGCAAAGGCGGAAGAAATTCCGCCTTTTTTTGTTTGTTTAAGTGGTCTCGGCGGGAATCGAACCCACATCTAAAGTTTAGGAAACTTCCCTGCCTGCCGGCAGGCAGGTATTCTATTTTAGTATCGACTTTAGAAATTCCTTTCCGTAGCCACTCTTTAATTGCTTTTCTCTTTTTCTGGCAGATATCTGATCAACGCAATATTCCTCATAAAATAGTTTCCATGGCCGATAGGCTTTGGTTGACTTATTTTTCCCTGAATTATGCTGTTCCAATCTGATGTTTACATTTCCAGTCATCCCAACATAAATGAAATTATTTATTTGGGATTGAATTGCATAAACAAACATATACATTGATTAGTGGTCTCGGCGGGAATCGAACCCACATCTAAAGTTTAGGAAACTTCCCTGCCTGCCGGCAGGCAGGTATTCTATTTTAGTATCGACTTTAGAAATTCCTTGCCGTAGCCACTCTTTAATTGCTTTTCTCTTTTTCTGGCAGATATCCGATCAACGCAATATTCCTCATAAAAAAGTTTCCATGGCCGATAGGTTTTGGTTGACTTATTTTTCCCTGAATTATGCTGTTCCAATCTGATGTTTACATTTTCAGTCATCCCAACATAAATGAAATTATTTATTTGGGATTGAATTGCATAAACAAACATATTCATTGATTAGTGGTCTCGGCGGGAATCGAACCCACATCTAAAGTTTAGGAAACTTCTATTCTATCCGTTGAACTACGGGACCAATTTATTTTCTTATCTCACCACACTTCCGTTAGCCAGATTTTCTCCCGGACTGACAAAACTAAGTTTTCCATCGGAATTTTCAGCCATCAGAATCATACCCTGAGATAAAATTCCTTTGATCTCTCTAGGCTCAAGATTTACTAAAATAGAAACTTGTTTACCAATGATGCTTTCTACTTCAAAATGCTCTGCAATTCCGGAAACAACAGTCCGTTGATCCAAACCGGTATCAATCGTCAGCTTTAATAATTTCTTTGTCTTAGCCACTTTCTCAGCGGCCAATATAGTTCCAACACGGATATCCATAGCCGAAAATTGGTCGAAATTAATATTTTCTTTAGCTTCAACAACTTCAGCGTCCTGCTGCTCATTCTGACTTTTTGTATCCATTAATTTTTGTACCTGTTTTTCGATTTCCTGATCTTCTATTTTTTCAAATAATAATTCGGGCTGTTTTAATTGATGATCCACCCGAATTAAATGCGTTGTTCCGGCTTCATCCCAATTCATGTGATGAAGATTAAGCATATTATAAAGTTTCTCTGAAGTGAAAGGCAAAAACGGCTCTGAAAGTATGGCCAGATTCGCAGCTATTTGCAAACCCACATATAAAATGGTTTTTACTCTTTCCTCATCCGTTTTATAAATTTTCCAGGGTTCCGCATCCGCCAAATATTTATTTCCCATACGGGCGACATTCATAAATTCTGATAAAGCTTCGCGGAAGCGATATCTTTCCAGGGAATCTGAGATTTTTTCAGGGAAAACCTTAAGCTCGTTTAAAACGGTAATATCTTCAGCCAGCAAAGGTGAGCCGATAACCACTTTTCCATCAAAATATTTATGGCTTAAAACCAACACCCGGTTTACAAAATTCCCGAATATGGCAACCAGTTCATTGTTGTTTCTTGCCTGAAAATCTTTCCAGGTGAAATCATTATCCTTTGTTTCTGGCGCAGCGGCGGTTAAAACGTAACGCAAAACATCCTGCTTGCCCGGGAAATCTGCCAGATATTCGTGCAACCAAACTGCCCAGTTTCTGGAGGTTGAAATTTTATCACCTTCAAGATTTAAAAATTCGTTTGCGGGAACCTGATCCGCCGGCTTATACTTTCCATGCGCCATTAACATAGCCGGAAAAATAATGCAGTGGAAAACAATGTTGTCTTTACCGATGAAATGTACCAGCTTACTATCTTCAGATTGCCAGTAATCTTCCCAAACTGCATGAGGTTTTAAACTCTCGTTTAGGTAATAATCTTTTTTCTTTTCTTCGGCTAAAGCCGGATTAAAAAGATCTTTTGTGGCAGAAATATAACCAATGGGTGCATCAAACCAAACATATAAAACCTTTCCTTCAGCACCTTCAACTGGAACTTTTACACCCCATTCTAAATCTCTTGTCATCGCACGAGGATGCAAACCGCCATTTAACCAAGATTTACACTGTCCAAAAACTGTGGGGCGCCAATCTTCTTTATGAGAATCAATATAATTCTCTATTTCAGGCTGCATTTTATCGAGAGGTAAAAACCAGTTCTTAGTTTCTTTTAAAACCGGCTTATCTCCCGAAAGAGTAGATTTTGGATTGATCAATTCTGTTGGACTTAAAGAAGTACCGCACTTTTCGCACTGATCTCCGTAAGCATTTTCGTTACCACAATTAGGGCAAGTACCTGTAATATATCTGTCGGCCAAAAATTGATTGGCTTTTACATCAAAATATTGTTCGGTAGTTTCCTCAGTGAAAACACCTTTATCAAATAACTTTTTAAAAAAATCTGAAGCGGTTTGATGATGAGTTTCAGAAGTTGTACGATGATAAATATTGAATGAAACACCAAATTCTTTGAAAGAATCGCCTATCAGATGATGGTATTTATCTACAACTTGTTGAGGTGTAATTCCTTCTTTTTTGGCTTTTAAAGTAATTGGAACACCGTGTTCGTCAGATCCGCAAATAAAAATCACATCTTTTCCTTTAGACCTCAGGTAACGAACATAAATATCAGCAGGCACATATACGCCGGCCAAATGCCCTATATGAACCGGTCCGTTAGTATAAGGAAGAGCCGCTGTAACTGTATATCTTTTAAAATTTTCGTTTACCAAAATCTGATTATTAGTGTTTCTTAGGTTGTTTATCTAATTTGGCAAAGATAACGCTAATGCGTGAATTAGCTAATCTGAAAAAGGAATAAAAGAGATTGGTATTAATTAAAAATCAGAAAAATGATAATTCCTCAATATTTACAAAAAGGAGATACAATTGCTATCACTTGCCCTGCAAAAAAACTTCCTCAGGGCATTTCTGATGCTGTTAAACTATTAGAATTATGGGGTTTAAAAGTTGTTCTAGGTGAAACTGTAAATGCTAGTTTTAACCAGTTTGCCGGTAATGACGAATTGAGAACGATGGACATGCAGGGTTTTTTAGATGACGCTAACATCAAAGCTATTTTTGCAGCTCGCGGAGGATATGGAACTATACGTATTATAGATGCTTTAGATTTTAAAAAATTCGTCCAAAAGCCAAAATGGTTAATCGGCTTTAGCGATATAACAGTTTTGCACAGTCATGTTTTGGCAAATTTTGATATTGCCAGCATCCACGGCCAAATGCCTTTAACAATTCCTGAGGCGACAAAATCATCTTTGGAATCATTAAGAAAAGCATTGTTTGGTGAAGAGGTGACTTATGAAATTGAGCCTGCAGCGGAAAATATAAGCGGAACGGGTAGCGGAACATTAATCGGCGGCAATTTGATGTTATTGGTTATGATGGCCGGGTCAGTTTCAGACATGAATTATGATGGTAAAATATTGTTTTTGGAAGACGTTGGCGAATATTTATACTCCATAGACCGTATGATGTGGAACTTAAAAAGGTCCGGAAAGCTAGCCAAATTAAAAGGATTGATAGTTGGTGGTTTCACAGAAATGAAGGATAATGACACTCCATACGGTCAATCCGCAAACGAGATTATTCTGGAACACGTTAAAGAATATAATTATCCGGTTTGTTTTAATTTCCCTGCCGGGCATATTGATGATAACCAGACATTAATTTTAGGAAAAACAGTAAATTTAGAGGTAGAATCAGATCGGGTACATTTAACTTATATTAATTAATGGCCATTTTAGCAAGCTTAGGAAAATATAGAAATACGGGATTACTTATTATCAGGGTAGGATTAGGAATTATGTTTATGTATCACGGCTATCCAAAATTATTGGGTGGGCCTGATAAATGGGCTGGAGTTGGAAACTCGATGAAATATATTGGGATTGACTTTTTACCAGTGTTATGGGGTTTCCTGGCAGCAGCTACAGAGACTTTCGGCGGATTTTTACTTTTACTTGGACTAGCATTCAGACCTGTAACTTTGCTTTTAGCGTTTACCATGTTAATTGCTTCAATTATGCATCTAAAATCCGGCGACGGATTGGGTACCGCCTCACATGCTATTGAAGCCGCCATAGTTTTTCTGGGGCTAACCTTTATCGGACCCGGAAAATACAGCGTTGATAAAAAATGATCATGCGTAACTGCTCTCTCATTTTATTTTTCATCCTCCTTTGCGGGAAATCGCAATCACAACCTTTACAGGCTGATGGAGCAGATTATAAATCGGCCGTTAAAATTCAGATAAACCAACATTATGGCTTTAAAGAAGGACCAAAGGGTTTCGGAAAGATCAAAGAATTTAAACTCAACCCGAAACGATCTTCTTATGTTTTTAAGGAAGAAAGAAATACGGCCTGGTTTGTTCTGGATATTCCTTTCCAGGGAACTTTAACCTTTGATATTACTCCTCACGATCTGAATAATGATTATGATTGGATGCTTTTTAAAGCTTCCGCCGATTTAGAAAAGTTAATAAAACTAGAACAGGCTAATCCCGTAAGGAGTAATAATGCACGTAATAATAAAACCTCACAAAGCCGAACAGGATTAAATGAATCATCGCCCGTGGCGTTTGTAAGGCCAGGACTGGGAAATAACTACTCAGTTCCGTTAGAAGTTCAGAAAGGAAATAAATTCTACCTCATAATTGATAATATTTATGGAGGAAAAGGATTTGATCTGCAAATTAATTTAAAAAGAGAGTTTAAAGAAAGGTTTGTTCAATTACAAGGTCGTGTACTGGATAAATCTTCT